>JBJEWN010000172.1:0-15512 GCA_051885075.1 Bullifex sp. | reverse complement strand
CACTCCGTGTTAAGAAGCCCAGGGACTGGTACTACTGGATTTTCATGGCACCCGTCCTGGTACTCTTTTCACTCTTCATAGTCGTTCCGACCGTGGGAAGCGTGTATTACAGCTTCACCAACTGGGACGGCATCAGCCCTACCATGAAATTCATCGGGCTGCAGAACTACATCGAGATCTTCACAAGCGCAAGATTCGGAAACGCACTTAAGAACACGATCGTGCTTACTGTATTCGTGTCAGTGCTTGAGAACGTATTCGCTCTTGCCCTTGCCCTGCTTGTCGACAAGGTCATCAAGGCAAAGAACTTTTTCAGAAGCATCTTCTACATCCCAGTTCTGGTATCAGGTATCGTTTCCGGCTTCATCTGGAAGGTCATGTACAACTACAACTTCGGTGTCATAAACTCGATGCTGAGGGGAATGGGACTTGAGAACCTTGCTCAGGACTGGCTCGGGGATACACGCTTCACCCTGATAGCAATCGGTACCGTTCTGGTCTGGAAGGGAGTAGGTTACTACATGATCATTTATCTTGCATCACTGCAGAGTATCTCAGCGGACGTGCTTGAGGCAGCCCAGATCGACGGTGCAGGCCCCTGGCAGAAGTTCACGAAGATCACGATGCCGCTCATCAGCGGTGCGTTCACCGTCAACTTCACTCTGTCACTCATCAACGGCCTCAAGATCTTCGACCAGATCAACGTCATGACTGACGGCGGTCCCGGCTTCACTTCAGAAACACTCGTTTACCTCCTTTACAAGGTCGGTTTCAACGAAGGACGCCAGGGCTTCGGTACGGCAGTCGGCATAGTGCTCCTGTTCCTGATCCTTATTCTGAACGGCGCACAGCAGAAATTCCTGAAGTCTAGGGAGGTACAGCTCTGATGAAAGAAAAGGTCAGACATAACTACAAACCATATGAATGGGCTCTTCTCGTCCTTACGGCGGTAATTGCAATAATCATGATCTATCCTGTGCTCTTTGCACTCATGAGTGCATTCAAGAGCAACGGCGAGATTCTGAAAAACCCTGCAGCCCCTCCCACGACTCTCTATTTCAGGAACTTCGTCGACCTGTTCCAGATGAGTGATTTCGGCGGCGCCATCATAAACACGATATTCCTGACGGTTGTATCCGAAGCACTGATCATCTGCGTGGTCCCGATGGCAGCCTTTGCCATCACACGTGATCACTCGAAAAAGTCATCATTCTTCTACACGTTCTTCATTTCCGGCATGATGATCCCGTTCCACCTCTACATGTTCCCGCTCTTCAAAGAGCTGAAGATGTTCGGCATGTTCGGAAACTTCATCGGACCGATAATGATCTACATTTCAGGATCCATTGCCTTCGGCTCGCTGCTGTACTGCTCATTCCTCAAGGGCGTCCCCCTTGAACTGGAGGAAGCGGCAATGCTTGACGGTTACAACAGGTTCCAGATCTTCTGGCGCATCACGTTCCCTCTCCTTGGACCGTGCAATGCATCGATGATCATCCTGAACGGTCTCAACATCTGGAATGACTACCTCATGCCCTACCTGGTTCTTCCCAGCGGAAAGGCCAAGACGATCACGGTTGAGATCGCGGGCTTCGTAGGTCAGTTCACTGCCAGATGGGATATCGTATTTGCAGGAACGCTCATCTCAATGATTCCTGCAATCATCATCTTCATTGCATTCCAGAAGTACTTCGTGAAGGGTGTCACGGCAGGTGCAACCAAGGGCTGATATGAAAGCATTGCTTCCTTATCCGGTCCCTGAGGAAAAAGAAGTAAGGGTCATCATCCTCAGCGACATGGCAAACGAGGCTGATGACCACGCTGCCGTGATCCAGACCCTCCTCACACCGATCTTCGATGTGAGGGGGCTGGTGGCAGTTCACTTCTCTGAGGACGGATCAATGGAAAAAAGTCTTAAGGAAGGAAAATGAATCCTCAGTGCACTCAGTTACCCGGAGGATATTCTTATCCCCGGTGCCGCAGGTCCTGAAAGTGAATCGTCCGAAGGTGCAGCCCTGCTGGTAAGCGAAGCACTGAAGGATGATGGGAAAAAGCTTTTCGTTCTTGCCCTTGGAGCCCTTACCGACGTGAGGATCGCACTTGAAATGAATCCTGATATCAGGGACAGGTTCACACTTCTCTGGATCGGAGGTGAAAGCTATCCCTCCGGTGGATGGGAGTATAATCTCAGCCGTGATGTGAAGGGTGCTGCAAAGGTCTTTTGTGAAGTGAAGGACATATGGCAGATAACCCGCCCTGTATATTCCATGATGGGAATTACGATGTCCGACCTGTATGTCAGGCTTAACGGAAAGGGCAGGGCACAGGACCTTATTCCTGATCGCGTCATCGCCTGGAACATGCTCCCCTCCGGTGCCTGCAGAAGCGGCGATGCCTGGACGTTCGGCGACAGTCCGGCGCCCGGAGTGCTCATCTATCCCCACCAGTACTGTTACGAAACCATGGCAAGAAGGGAAATAAAAGAGGATATGTCTTATGGCATGGCAGACGGGAACCTGAAGACAAGGGTATACACCAAGGTTTACAGGGAACTCATTTTTGAGGATTTTTTTGCAAAACTTGAACTTTTTTCCCGGGGACTGATCACTTTCGTATAAACTTTCAGAAAAAAGGAGGATCCTGATGATTAAGAAAAGAAAGAAACTATTCGTGAGGTTCACGATCATCTCAATCCTCCTTGGTCTTTTACCGATGATTCTTGTCGTCATCGGACTTTTCTCCGCAATGGAGAACCAGTTCACCCGTGTCATGAGTGAAAACTACCTTCAGGTGGTTTCGGCACTGGAGGACCGCTTTGAGAACTCATTCCGAAGTTACGACTCGCTGACAAAGCTCACATATTACTACACAACGCCCAATGACAGCGTGTTCAGCATCAAGAATTTCTATTCCACAAGCTTCAGGGAGATGGTGGAAAGAGGAAAGGATTCCGATGTGGAAGCATTTCTCAACAACATCCTGAACATAGACAGTTCCGTAAAAGGGACTCACTTCATATCATCAGGTGCAGAGTACCACATGGACCGCATCAACACATACATGGCTGACAGTCAGCACTTCAGCGACATCATCTCAACCGATGTCTATGATCCGTCATCCAGGTATCTGATGATATATCCGCCCCATGATACACTGTATTTTCCCGGAAACACTTCAACGACATTCACCGTTGCAAGAAACTATTTTGACACAACCGGGAGCATCATCACTCCCGAGCACATAGGCACCCTCTTCATCGATGTGGATATCGAGGATCTGAGGAAAATCGCAGAATCATACACTCCGGCCCGGGGAGAAACAATTCTGTTCATGGTTGCGGGAGAGTGCTGGATCAGCAGCGATCCCGCTCTTGAGGGGGCTTCATTTGATCCAGCATCACTTATGAAAAAGGGTGACATGATGTTCTACGATACCGATGACAGGTATGATATGGGAACGTACATCATTGTCACGCACTCAGCTCTTTTCTCATCAGTCAGCATCCTGTACTCCATTGCATGCGTGCTGCTTGCAATTTCAGCAATACTCTTCGTCGGAGGAATGCTGGTGCTTTCCAGACGGCTTTCAAAGCCTCTTGACACAATGATGAAGGAAATGAAAAGACTGGAAAAAGGTGATTTCGACATAAGGCTGCCTGTTGAAAGCGAGGATGAGATAGGTGAGCTTTCTGAGCGCTTCAACGAAATGAGCCATGCACTTAACGAGTATGTTGATAAAGTGTACCGCTCACAGCTTAAGCAGAGGGAAGCTGAGTGCACTGCCCTCAAAAGTCAGATCTATCCCCATTTCCTCTACAACACACTGGAAGTCATAAGGATGACTGCAATAAGCGCGGATGATGAAAAGGTCGCGCTCATGATCGAATCCCTTTCCGAGCAGATTCATTACCTTATCGGTCCCGTGAATGACTTCGTTCCGCTTTCAAAGGAACTGGACATAGTGGAGAAATACGTCTTCCTCCTTAATGCCAGGATAAACGGCCATATCGAGCTTTCGGTTCCTTCTTCAGGAACGAATCTTGAAGTGCCCAAGCTCATCCTTCAGCCCATTGCTGAAAATGCCTACATTCATGGCATCAAGCCCAACGGAGGATCGGGCCGCATTGCAATAGAACTGCTGAGGAGGAACGGGAAAGCCATGATCAGGATCATGAACAATGGACTGGGCATGACGGAAGAGGAACTTGATCTCCTCTGGAAGAGACTGAAAAGCGATGAACCCGGTGTGCGGGATGAATACAACTGGAAGAGCATCGGACTTAAGAATGTATATGACAGGCTCCGCCTTATTTACGGAGAGGGGTTCGGTCTTGATATAGAGAGCCTTGTCGATGTCGGCACGATCGTCACGATTACCGTTCCTGACAAGGATTATGAGGGAGAAATGCAATGATAAGACTCATCATGGCTGACGACGAACCGTTCATTCTGTCCGGTCTTGAGCATCTTATGGACTGGAAGAGCCTGGGAATTGAAATAGTTGGTTCATATCCTGACGGAAGAAGTGCACTGGAGGGAATACTTACCCTTGAACCGGACATAGCGCTTCTGGACATCTCGATGCCAACCTTCAGCGGGCTTGAGCTGCTTGAACGCATTGAATCTGATAACCTAAAGACTGAAGTCATCTTCATAAGCGGTTTTCAGGACTTTGAGTATGTCCGCTCCGCACTCCTTCACGGTGCACTGGACTACCTTGTGAAGCCTGTTGTCAGGACAGAACTAATGAAGTCACTTTCACGGGCAAAGTGCTTTTCCGGAAAGATGACTGATGAGGATGCCCGCAGCAGGGTGCCTGTCTATGCACCGTTTTTCCGCGACCATAAGGCGCCGTACATTCTCGTGCGATCCGGCGCTCCCGAGTCCGAGTCCTCCTCGCTGGACAGACTCAGGTCCTTTTCATACCTTGAACGTCTCAGATCCAAGATAGAACAGTCCGGCCGCGGCTTCGTGTTCCGAAGCGGGGATGACGAGTTCATCCTGTTTGCAGGAATGTCCAGAACTTCCGCACTCATTTACATGAAGGAGTGCGGGGAGGAAATATACCGTAAGAACTCTGTCAGGATATGCTCCGTCATCAGTGAGGAGTTTGCATCCGTACTGGATAAGGAAGCCATGATAGTGAAGTGCAGGGATGCATATTCCTGTTCATATTACGCTTCGTTCTTCTCCGTCTATGAGTATCTCATCCCTGAAAAGAAGCAGAGTGTATCGTCCTTTGAGGTCATGAAGTGGAGGGAAATGCTCACTGCCGCCATACTGTCCCTTGATGAGGAGAGGATCGATGAATGCTGGTCATCTTTCATCACTGAAGTTGCAGCCTTGCATGAAAGCCGTAAGGATGAGGTGTCATTCTGTTTCTGCAACTGTCTTCGCCTGATACTCGACAAGATGGCTGACACCAGGCTTGATCTGGATGAGCCTGACCTCAATGTACTCATGGAAAAGGGAAGGGAAGCAGGAAGCTATCTTGAGCTTACCGGGCTTTTCCGGAAGGAAATAGACAATATATACCGTCAGCTTGCCGACCATGCGGGACAGAAGAAGACAAAGGAGTATCTTATAGCACTGGAATACATTGAGGAGCACTATCAGGAGCAGCTCTCCCTGAAGCAGATTTCCGACCTTGTCGGAATGAACACATATTACTTCTCCGCATACTTCAAGAAGAATACAGGGGAAAACTTCAAGGATTACCTCAGGAAAGTACGCCTTCAGCATGCACTCTCCCTGATCCTCAGTACGGACATGAGTGTAACGGAGGTTGCCAATCAGGTGGGATATCCTGATGTAAGGACTTTTTCTGATGTTTTTCAGAAAGTATACGGCGAAAAACCAAGTGCTTACATGAAGAGGGTAAGGGGAAAATGATCAAAGCAGGTAACGGATGCTTCAAAAGCATATGGTTCGGAAACTTCTACAGACCGGCATTTGATGATGAGGCCTTCGTCAGGGATACACTGTCGTCACTTAAGGACATGGGTTTTTCCTCAGTGCTGCTGGACAGTAAGGCTTGGGAAGACTTCAGGGATCGCTATGAAGGAGGAGAAGCAAGCGACTATGTCCGCATGCAGGAATTCATGCAGGAAACATGCAAAGAGCTCTCACTTGGTTATGAGTTCCTGTCTCTGTACCTTAACGGGGACAATCTGTACCCGAACATAAGATTCTCGCCTCCGATCTACGGCGATAGCATAACAAAGAGGGATGGAACTGACGGAAAGTGGTACCGGTACTGGTCCGATAAGGCAAAATCTTCCATGGAAGACCATGTCAGAGGCCTGATGAGACTCTATTCAGACGGGATCACGGAAGTACAGGGTGAAACAGTCAAAGGCAAACCCATGGTTTCCATGTGGGATCCGATCGTAGCCCCATCATTCGATGAAGAAGGCTCTGAGCGTTATGTATCATATCTTAGGACAAAGTATGCAGCCATAAATGATCTCAATGAAGCTTATGATACCCGCTTCACATCCTTTGATGAGCTTTCCATACATGAACTATGGTTTGAGGGGACGCCCCATACGGAAGGCGAAAAACACATGAGATATGATAACAGAAGGTGGCAGCGTGATGAGCTTATCCTCTACTTTAAGGATATGAAGGAAAGGCTTCATAAAGTCGATCCCGGGCTCATTCTGGTGCCTGATCTGACTCAGTGGGGGTACTTCCTTACCCTTGACGGGGTGAAGGCTGCAGGCGCGATGCTTTCAGATCTCTGGGATACTGCAAACAGGGGCATTGACCTGTACCGACTAAGTGAACATGTGGACATAACCCATTTCATTTCAGTTCCCGTCACTCCGGCTGCGGATGGTGAATGCTATGTGACATCATACCACCACAGCATGATGAGGGTGATGAACAGAGGCCGGGATTTCCTGGGAGGCATATACTTCGGAAGATATCTCCATAACGACATATACAGAACACTCACTCCATCTGAGGTGATCGGGACGATTGCCGCCTCCGGAGCCGGCGGATATTACGCTTACGGAATCTGCGGCCTGGATGACGGAGGTCTCATGCACCGCATGGATTCATGCTTCAAGGCGGATCTGAAAAAAGCCAACGCCTGGCTGGATACGATCCTTCCCCTGACAGGGAAAAAGCTTAAAAGTGAAGCAGCACTTATCTTTCCGTCAGCCATGGCACTTTCTGAGGATTACTCTCAGGGATGTGAAAACAGACGGCTTGATTCTCTTGGATGGTACAGATTACTTTCCGATTACGGAATGAATATTGATGTTACTGATCTGAAAGACTTTACCATGCATTCAGATGACTATAGGATCCTGATCCTCCCTGAGGACGATATGTACTCATTCGAGCGTGATGAGGAAGGCGAGGAAGCGCTCAGATCTTATGTGAGAAACGGCGGACTTGTCATCCATTCCCCGGGAAGCCGGCTTGCTGAGTGTGCATTTCTGATAAAACCGGAAGAGGCAGAAGCTTCTCCCGTCACCTTCAGTGAGAAGGCACTTGTCACAACCACCGTGTACAGGACATTCCGTGACGGTGATATTATTGCCTCTTATTCCCTTTCCGGCAAACCTGCCGTTGTAAAGAGGCCATGCGGAAGAGGTATGATAATCTCACTTGGATTTGATTACGGGCTTTCATATGGATCGAAGACGATTCCGCATGTACCTCCGGAAGAGAAGAACAATGAACTGTATCCGCTTTCACTTCTGAAGGAATGCCCGCTCGTACCTTACTTTGAAGAGGCCCTCGGAAGAAAGATAACTTATGAACGTGATATTGAGAGATCATACTTTGAAAACGGTTATATAATCGTTAATCATGGATCCTATCCATATATGCTTACAGCTGAAGGATTGGTATATACACCTTATGGTAATAATGACTGCGTACTGCCCCATGGCTGTGCGTTTGTCAGAAACAGGCAAGGAGAAATGAAATGAAAAACATACCTGATGTTAAACTCGGAATGATTGCAGTCAGCAGGGACTGCTTCATCATCTCCCTCTCAAGGGACAGGAGAAAGGCATTTGCCTCTGGGATAAGGGCAAAGGGCACTGATGTTTTCGAAGCGGAAACAGTCGTTGAAAATGAAAAGGATGCGCTGAAGGCCGTAAGTGAAGCAAAAAGTGCAGGATGCAACGCACTCATCGTGTTCCTCGGAAACTTTGGTCCGGAAACACCTGAAACACTCATTGCAAAGCACTTTGACGGTCCTGTCATGTATGTGGCCGCCGCTGAGGAAACCGGGGAAAACCTCATTAACGGCAGGGGAGACGCATACTGCGGCATGCTGAACTGCTCATATAATCTTGGTTTAAGAAAACTTAAGGCGTACATACCGGACTATCCGGTGGGAACTGCTGATGAGCTTGCATCCATGGCACTTGATTTCATCCCGGTGGCAAGAGCGGTAATCGGACTTAAGGGACTTAAGATCATCACATTCGGTCCCAGGCCTCAGGATTTCTTTGCATGCAATGCACCCATAAAGGCACTTTATGACATCGGTGTGGAGGTTGAGGAAAACAGTGAACTTGATCTTCTCGTATCATACAGGGAGCATGAGGGCGATGAGAGGATAAATGAAGTCGTTTGTGATATGGCTGCTGAACTCGGAATTAAGGGCAATACCTATCCTGAGCTGCTTCCCCGCCTTGCACAGTTTGAGCTCACGCTCCTTGACTGGGCTGAAAACCATAAAGGCGAGAGGGAGTATGTCGCATTTGCGGACAAGTGCTGGCCCGCATTCCCGTCGCAGTTCGGTTTTGAGCCGTGCTACGTCAACAGCCGCCTTGCATCGCGCGGTATTCCCGTTGCATGCGAGGTTGATATCTACGGCGCTCTTTCAGAGTACATCGGAGCATGCATTACAGGCCAGCCTGTGACACTGCTCGACATCAACAACACGGTTCCTTCAGATATCTACGAAGAAGGCATTAAGAATAAGTTCCCCTATAAGCTCAATGATACCTTCATGGGATTCCACTGCGGTAACACTCCGTTCTGCTGCCTCTGCGACGGTGCGCTGAACTATCAGATAATCCAGAACAGACTCCTTGAGAACGGAGGAGAGCCCGACATAACGAGAGGCACGCTGGAAGGTGACATAAAGCCGGGTGACATCACATTCTTCCGTCTCCAGACCACACCGGACACAAAGCTTCAGGCATACATCGCTGAAGGTGAAGTGCTGCCCGTAAGCACGAAGAGCTTCGGCGGAATCGGAATTTTCGCAATTCCCGAAATGGGCAGGTTCTACCGCCATGTGCTTATCAGAAAGCGTTATCCGCACCATGGGGCCGTTGCCTTCAGCCACTGCGGCTCAGCTCTCTGGGCACTCTTCGACTATCTTGGGATCAGCGATGTTTCCTATAACAGGAAAGCAGGTGATCTCTACCCGGGTGAAAACCCCTTCGTAAGGTGAATGCATGTACGTGATGGGAATCGATGCCGGAACACAGAGCATAAAGGTTCTGGTATATGACAGTGTGACTCATGAGAAAAGAGCGCTTTCCATAGCTCCTCTTGATCTCATATCACGCCCTGACGGAACACGTGAGCAGAGAGCCTCCGACTGGCTCTCTGCCCTTAAAAGCGCACTTTCCGGGATACCGGAAGAAGTAAGACTCAGCGTAGAGTGCATTGCCGTATCAGGTCAGCAGCACGGCTTCGTGCCCCTGTCCGAAGACGGTGAAGTGCTTTACACCGTGAAGCTCTGGTGCGATACATCCACAACCGTTGAATGCCGTGAGATAACGGAAAGTGTCGGAAAGGAGCACCTTGCAAAGTGCGGGAACCCGATTCTTCCCGGCTACACTGCATCAAAGATCCTATGGCTCAGAAAAAACCATCCGAAGCTTTATGAAAAGGTGTGGAAAGTGCTTCTTCCCCACGATTACCTCAACTATGTTCTCACGGGTGGTGCCGTAATGGAAAAGGGAGATGCTTCCGGAACCGGCCTCATGGATATAAGGTCAGGTAAGTGGGATGAGAAGTTGTGCAAAGCAGTTTCATCAGATCTTATGGCTAAGCTTCCTGAGATAAAGGATCCCGGGATAATAGGCTCTGTTACAGAAGAAGTTGCAGGACTGTTCGGCCTTAAGGAAGGCATTGCCGTTGCTTCAGGCGGAGGGGACAATATGATGGCCGCGATCGGAACGGGTGCGGTCATTGACGGAAAAGTCACGATAAGTCTCGGAACCAGCGGCACTATGTTCGCTTCTTCCTCCGTTAGCGTGACTGACAGGGAAAACAGGCTTGCTTCCTTCCGTTCAAGCCACGGAACTTTCCTTCCGCTTCTATGTACGATGAACTGCACGGTCGCAACCGAAGCGTTCAGAAAGGCAAGGGGACTTTCCGTTGATCAGCTTGGATCTCTTGCATCGTCAGCACCGGTCGGAAGCGAAGGTGTCATTTTCCTTCCGTTCCTAAACGGTGAACGTGTTCCCGATCTTCCCAATGGGGAAGGTGTGTTCGGTGGCCTCAATGCTGCAAACATGAATGATTCAGATATGGCCCGAAGCATATTCGAAGGTGTCACATATGAATTCCTGCTCGGTCTTGACGCATTCGGTAAGGTCTCTGAAGTGACTCTTACCGGAGGAGGCGCGAGAAGCGCATTCTGGAGACAGATGATTTCGGATGTGCTTAATCTTCCCCTACGCATGGCTCCTGAGGATGAGTCGGCAGCTTTCGGTGCCGCCCTTCAGGCACTCTGGCTGATGGATGGAAAGAAGACCATCGCAGAGATTGCCGATGAGCACCTGAAAACAGGGGAAGGCCCCGTCATCCAGCCTGATCCACGCGCTCATGAAGAGTACATGAAGCACTATGAAAAGTGGAAGGCTTACACAAAGGCCCTGACACCGCTGTTCAGCTGAATCAAAGTCCGCATTCTTCAAAGGCTGCGGACTTTTAATGTTACAGAAGGAAAAATCGGGCATAATCTGTACAAATAATTGAGAAAAATAGGCTCTTCACGATGTACTGAAGCAATTCAGAAAGGTGCTGATTTTTTTGCCTCGCTTCTGCCACTGATGGCAGGGCATCCCATACCTGAAGGAAGCATTGTTTTTTTCGATGAGGTTCAGGATTGTCCCGAAATTATCACTTCCATCAGATATCTGGTTGAAAACGGAAAATACAGGTATATAATGTCCGGTTCCCTGCTGGGTGTGGAGTTTTCAGATCTCAGGTCAGCACCTGTGGGCTTTCTGTCAATACTGGATATGTTCCCTCTTGGCTGTGAGGAATTCATCAGGGCTTTCGGAGGCAGTGATGAGCTTTTTGAAAGGCTAAGGTACTGCTTCGAAAACACTGTCCGGATAGACAATGTGATCCACGAACAGCTTCTGGATCTGTTTTATGAATATCTTGTCATCGGAGGAATGCCTGAAGCCGTTCAGAAATATATCGACACTCAGGATTTTTATGCCGTCAGCAATATTCATGACGAAATAAGAAAGCTGTACACAATTGATTTCTGCCGCTATGAGGACAATGATAAAAAACTGAAGCTCAGAAAAATATATGAGCTTATTCCGTCAGAACTTGATGCGGAGAACCGGAGGTATGTTTTCACTGACATTGATCCTCACTTTATGTTTGTCAGGTACGAAAACAGTTTCAACTGGCTGATCGATTCAGGAGTGGCCATTGCGGTGAATAATGTAAGGGAGCCAATGATACCTCTTTTGGCAAACAGGGAGCGGAATCTGATGAAGCTGTTTCTTTCAGACTGCGGCATGCTCTCCTCCGTTTACGGCCCATCAACGCAACTGAAGCTGCTTCAGAGGGAAGAGTCTGTCAGCAATGGAGCCGTGTTCGAAAACTATGTGGCAGAGGAACTCTGCTTAAGAGGAAGAAGTCTGTATTATTCGTCAATAAAAAAATACGGTGAAATGGATTTCGTCAGGGAAGGGAATGGAAAAATCAGTCTCATTGAGGTCAAAAGCGGAAAGGATTACAGAAAGCACGGCAGTCCTGACAGGTATCTTTCAGTTCCGAACCGGGATATAGGAAATGCATATGTGCTGTGTACGGGAAATATTGAAAGGGAAGGCCGCATCACGTACCTTCCCATTTATCTCACCTGCCTGATCGCAGAAGAGAGGAAGCCGGAGCTTCCCCGTCTTAAAATCGATCTTTCCTCTCTCAGATCAGCCCTGAATCCTTCAGAAGAATCTCGACATCAGTGCCCTTAATGGCCTTCATCACGCTCTTAAGGAGCATCTTTTCCTTAAAGTCCAGAGGAAGTTCCTCGATGGACTTTTTGTCAACTGCGTAATAACATGCTCTTAAAAGCTCCCTGACGTCATACTTTGAACCCCAGACTTCAGGAACACCCCTGTCCACATTGAGCAGTGTGTAGACTGCTTCCATACCAGTCCTTATTGAGTATTCCGTCGTGAAGATCGTGTCCCTGGGAGTTTCCGCAAACTGTCCCACGAAAGCGAAGTTGACCGCTCCTTCAGGAACGACCTTTGGCCTGTCACTTTCACGCCTCGGCTGGAAGAAAGCATTGATGTAGGGCATGTAGCATGTTGTGGTGTTGCATGCGTTTTCAGCCTTGTCATGGATCTTTTCCTTCTCCATACCGATGTGGTAGAGCCACTCCTCGCATACTTCCCTGCCTGTACACTCCCTCATCGGTTTTTTCACCCAGTTGCCTTCCTTTGAGGTATTGAGTGCGTAAAGCCATATAAGGACCGTATCCTTATCCTGACTTCTGAACTGAGGCTGTCTGTTGATCGTCCAGGAAAGATACCAGTTTTCCGTGCTGTCCTTTACTGTGACGATACCGCCTGTCGTGACCTTTCCCATTCTGGGATCCCTTTTGCATATTGAGATGATCTTATCGATTATCTCACTGTCCTTTGTCTCAACGGTTGCACTCATCCAGTTGGTTGCCTCCGTGTCCGAGCAGAACGCATCAGGGTTTCCGTATTCCCCGTTTTCAGCCTGCGATGCTATGTTCTTCCACATGTCCCATGATTCACCGCATCCGCTGGCAACCCCGGAAAGGTCTGGTGCATGGTCCTGATCACCGTAACAGGAAGTGTCGGTGCAGCAGCCGTTGGTAATGAAGACATAGTCATCTTCCGTCAGTTCGATGGAATCCATTTCACCGTTTCTCTCAATGACTATCCTCTTTGCAACCCTTCTGTTTCCCTTCTTTTCGATAATGACGTTTTTGACATCCACACCGAATTCGATTTGCACACCGCCTTCTTCCAGGTATTTCACGAGGGGAAGAATCATGGATTCATACTGATTGTACTTTGTGAATCTCAGTGCCGTGAAGTCGGGAAGTCCGTCTATGTGATGGACGTAACGGCATAGGTACCTCTTCATTTCAAGAGCCGATGCCCACTTCTGGAAGGCGAACATCGTCTGCCAGTAGAGCCAGAAGTTTGTTTCGAAGAATGATGGCGGAAGCACATCAGATATCTTTTTGCCTTCAAGGTCCTTCTCCGGTGTGATGAAGAGCTTTGAAAGTGCAAGCGCCGAATCCTTATCAAGATTGAACAGCTTATCGGTGTGGGCATCCTGTCCGCAGTTCACGGTTGCCCGGCAGAGTGAGTAGTTGGGATCCTTCTTGTTCAGCCAGTAGTACTCATCCAGTACGCTCTGCCCGGGATTTTCGATTGAAGGCACCGAGCGGTACATGTCCCACATGCACTCGAAGTGGTTGTCCATCTCACGTCCGCCCCTCATGTAAAAGCCTTTCGTGACATCCTTTCTGCCGTCACAGCTTCCGCCTGCAAGCTCAAGCTTCTCCAGCACGTGAATGTGTTCTCCCTTAAGCTGTCCGTCCCTTAAAAGATAGAATGCGGCGGAAAGTCCCGCCAGTCCCGTTCCGATAACATACGCGGACGCCCTGTCCGCCCTCTCCGGTTTCTCCGGCCTTGCATACGCTTCGTAGTTGCCTGCTGAATAATACATGTTTAAATCCTCCGTGGTTTATCTTTGATGATCAGAAGATAAAACCAGGGAAGAAAAATAAATATGAGCAGTTTCAATGCCGTGTATGATTATCGTACTGAAGAGGTGAAGTGGAGTGTTTTGCGACAGAAAGACAGTTCTGTCAGGTTTTTCCCACAGCGGCGTTCATAAGAGCCTTTTCGATTGTTCCGTGAATGATGGAATCAAGTTTTGATACGATTACCTCACTCTTTTCCTCCATGCCTTTTCCTATCCAGTCCAGAACAATGCCTACAAGGGAGTATTTGAAGAAATTCGCGATGAACATGATGTCATCCTCCCTCACTCTGAGTCCCATCTCCCTTTCCTTTTCCTTAACGACATCGGTTAAAAGCCCCAGTGTCACGCTGTAGAGATAGTCAGTGATGTACTCTCTCGGAGCGTGGTGGTAGATATTCAGGATGAATGTCTTATCCTGCTCTATGGTCCTGAAGACCGCAAGGTAGCCCTTCTGCCAGGTATCGTAGGTTTTGTTGCCTCTGATAAGTTTCTCAGCATCGGTATAGAGTGTCCATCTGACGAGATCGATTATGTCCTGAAAGTGATAATAGAATGTCTGGCGGTTGATGCCGCATCTGTCTGCTATGTCCTGTATCGTTATCTTATTGAGTGGTTTTTCCTTCACAAGCTCCTTCAGGGCCCAGGAAATCGCGATTTTGGTCGTACTGCTGCTCATGAATTTAAGATTACCCTCCCTGTGGAATAGGTGCAAGGTGTTATATGTTCATGCTTCAAGATTGGCATAAGAATGGCAGGACATGCATTCTGACATAAGATCAGTTCAATAAACCGCGAAAAACAGGGAGATTGCTGTTTTTTTAATTGCAAGACATATGACTTATGCTACATACTGCTTAGGAAGGGGTTTTGCTGTGAGTTCATCAGGTAGTCAGGAAAGTTCGATAAGATATTATCTCCGTGATCTTCTGGACAGGACAAGGGAAGAAAAGAGTGTTGATCTCATTCTTGCGGACATCGGCCGTCATTACGATGCCGACAGGTCGTACATTTTTGAAACCGATGCAGGAAGAACGTGCTGGAACAACACATATGAGTGGTGCAGGGAAGGGGTCTGCAGCGAGAAGGACAATCTTCAGAACATTCCGTTTGACGGTCTTGAATGCTGGTTCGAGGCCTTTGAAACCAGAGGTGAGTTCTACATCTCATCCCTGGCTGATGATTACACTCCGGACTCCATGACCTATAAAATCCTTGAACCTCAGGGAATAACATCCCTGATGGCTGCCCCCATCATAGTCAACGGGAATGTTACGGGCTTTCTCGGTGTAGATAACCCAGGGTGTCACACCGATGAGCTTCTGCTTTTGCAGGTAATTGCCTCATCCCTTTACGGGGAAGTGCTTACGAAGCGGCAGATGGACACGAGTCTCAGGGAAAGGATGCACATCATCCAGTCGATGAGCGAGATCTACACATCCGCATACAGCATTGACATGAGGACGGGAAGGTTTTCAGAGCTTTCATCTGCAGCAGCTGTGAACGGACATATCGGGACTGAAG
>JBJEWN010000171.1:0-3477 GCA_051885075.1 Bullifex sp. | reverse complement strand
AGAGGAGATGCACATAACCGAAATGCCTTTTCTCGTCATACATCCTCCTTGTTCCTCTGATTATACACCCTCAGTCACTTAATTTCACGGCATTCTTTCATGCAAAAAGACACCACCCGCGCCCCATCAATCCCATTGACGAAGACACCTATTGGGCCTATACTGAATAAGGCTTTGCTGATAAAGCATTTATTTATGGAGGAAACGTGGCTAAGGAAGAAGCTATTGAAGTTGAAGGCGTAGTAAAGGAAGCACTCCCGAATACGAGGTTCAGGGTTGAGCTCCAGAACAAGCTCGTCATTCTCGCTCACCTCTCAGGTAAGATGAGAAAGCACTACATCAGGATCGTTCCGGGTGATGTCGTTAAAGTTGAACTCTCACCCTATGACCTTTCAAAGGGCAGAATCGTTTACAGGGAACACTGATCACACTGAGGCTTCCGGGAAAAGGAAGCTTTTTATTTCTTTCATGTAAAAGAAAAAGTACACCCAGGAGTGTACTTTTTCATATTTTGGGGTTGCTTTATCAGCCCTTTCTTGACTCATACACCGCGGCACCTCCGAGGAAGTACTTGGACAGAGAGAAGAAAAGAATGAACATCGGGATTGATGCGAGCAGCGCACATGCCATGAGCGCACCCTCATCGGTCTGTTTTTCCTCCGCGAACTTTGAGATGTAGAGGGGGATCGTCTTCATCTTCTCTGCCTGAGAGCACAGAAGCGGCCAGAGAAGGTTGTCCCACTGGTTACGGAAGGAAAGGATTCCCAGTGTCGCGATTACCGGTGTGGAGTTGGGAAGGACTATCCTGTAGTAGATCCTGAATTCGGAGAGTCCGTCCACACGTGCCGCATCAAGGTATTCACCGGGGAATGTGATGAGATACTGTCTCATCTGGAAAACACCGAAGGCACTCACCAGGAACGGGATTATGAGACCCGGAATCGTGTTGATGAGTCTGAACTTCGAAGCAACGAGGTAAAGGGGTATCATGATTGCTTCGAAAGGAATCATCATCGTGCTCATGATCGCCATGAAGACTGCGGTCTTTCCGCGGAAGTTGAACTTGGCAAGTCCGTAACCGCAGAGCGATGCCATGAGTACTGTCGTAAGCGAACAGGTGAACGCCACGACAAGTGAGTTGGCAAGGTTACGGAAGAAGATCTTCTCACCATGGTTGCCGAGGATTGCCTTCTGGAAGTTGGTGAAGAAAGTTCTTGACTCAGTGGTGAAGTACTTTCTGCTCGGTATCCAGGTGTAAGGCATGCTCATGATCTGTTTGGCATCCATGAATGCTGCGGTAACCATGAACAGCAGGGGCATCAGGGTAAAGATCAGGACAAGTATCAGGACTGCATAAGTGAGGATTTCACCGATGCCGACCCTGCCGACGAATTTGTTGTTGTTCATTGAAATTCCTCCTTATCAGTATTCGACGTCCTCATCGCCCTTCTGAGCCTTGAACTGCAGGAAAGTGAAGAAGAGCATGATGATGAAGAGGATGATTGACATGGCGCTTGAGCGTCCGAGTCTCCTGTTGACGACACCGGTGTAGTAGATGTTCATCGTGATGACATCGATCGGTTCCCTGGCAGTTCCGCCCTGTACGAACATATACTGTGTACTGAACGTCTTGAGGCACTGAAGCATTGCCATGATCGAAACGAGCATGATGGTCGGCTTAAGAAGCGGAAGGGTTATCTTCCAGAAGGTGTGCCATCTGGAGGAACCGTCCACGATTGCCGCCTCATAGATCGTCGGGGGAATCGAGGCAAGACCGGTAATGAAAAGAATGGTGAAGTATCCGATGTACTTCCAGAAGTAGACGATGATCGTCGATGCACGGAGCATCGAGTCACTGGTCAGCCACTGATAGTCCTTTCCTGCCGTTCCCATTATGGTGTTGGTAAGCTGGTTGAAAAGACCGGTGGGCTGGAAGAGGATCATCCAGATCGTGGCAGCGACTACCGATGAGAGCACTGCCGGTGTATAGAATGCAAGCTCGAAGATTTTTGAATGCGACGGCCTGCGGAGCTGCATGATCAGAACGGCAAGAATGAGGGAAACGACAACCATCGGGATGAATGTTCCGATAGTGAAGATACCCGTTGCCTTGAGTGAGTTCATCAGGGAGAACCCGCCGTTTGACTGTGTGAAGAGATAGACGTAGTTGTCAAGACCTATGAAATCCCAAGTACGCCTGATGGCATCACGGTTGGTAAGGCTTGTGATGAATGCGCTTATTATTGGGTAGAAACTGAAGACTGCAAAGAATACAAGGCACGGAACGGTGAATGCAAATCCCCATCTCGCCTGTTTTCTTTCAATGCTGTATTTTTTTGTGCTCATTGATTGATCCCTTTAAATGACTGCGGGCCGTCTTTCCGGCCCGCAACTTTCAGTTATCGGTTTGATCCGGGCCTCAGTCAGCGAGGATCTCCATAACGTTCTTCTGAAGTGCATCGTAAGCAGCTGAGGGATCAGCACCCTGGAGCATGACCTGCTTGATTGCGCTGTTGATTGCACTCTGGATCTCTGTGGCACCCTTTCCGTAGTATACGATGTGTGATCTTGCGAAGTCACCCTTGAATACATCGGAGAAAGGCATGTTAGCGTAAGTTTCACTCTCGAGGAGAGCCTTTGTGGGCTGGATGAGACCGACCTGTGTCAGGTACTCTTCAGCATGTCCCTCAGTGAGGAGCATGTACTTGATGAGTTCCCATGCCATCTTCTGCTCAGCAGGAGACTTGTCGGCATTGACCATGTAGAAGTGACCGTAGTAACAGCCTGCAACGTCCTTTACTGCATCCTCGAATACGGGGTAAGGAACTACCATCCACTCACCGCTGTTATAGAAGTTCGGGTTATCGGAAAGGATTCTTGCTTCCTGATAGAGACCTGTGTTACACATAGCGATGTCGTTGTTGTCCTTGTTGAAAAGCTTTCTTGCAGCTGTGAGGGTTGGGTTACCAAGGTTATTTCCAGATGGTCCCCATTCCTTCATGAACTGAAGTGCCTTGACCCAAGCTTCTTCGTTGACACATCCCTTTTCTCCGTCGAGAGCTCCACCAAGCTGTTCAACCATTGGAACGAAGTATGTGAGCTCGTAGGAATATCTGAAGTCGAATCCACGGCGAGTAATGATGTCTCCGTCTCTGATAACGAGCTTCTTGCTGACTTCAACCATATCTTCCCATGTCTTTGGATAGTCTGTTTCTGGATCAAGACCTGCATCTCTGAAGACCTTCTTGTTAAGGAAGATAGACCAGTTAGTTGTTTCGAGAGGAAGACCATAAACATCTCCGTCATAAACAACAGCGTCGATCATGCCGTCTGCATAGCTTGCGATAAGATCTTTTGCACTATCAAAACCAAGTGTCTTGTAATCAGCTGGGGCAACTCTTCCTGCTTCGATATACTGATACTCGTTTTCGATAGGAAGGTTGAAGAATGTTGGTCCCTGTCCTGCAGCGAAAGCAG
>JBJEWN010000170.1:0-3489 GCA_051885075.1 Bullifex sp. | reverse complement strand
ATGAGGGAGCTTGGAGCACATGTCATAAAGACAATGGATGACGGCAGCGATCTTGATGCCACGCTGATGCGTTTCGGTCTTCCTGAGAGGTTCACATCCGATACAGCCCTTGATTCTGAGGTCTGGGCACAGGTTGCCCAGCGTATCAGCAGGAGCGAGGATGCAATGTGCCGCTGGGAGGTAGTGTCAAATGACAGGGACACGTGTGAGCGCCTGAACGGTGAAATACTGAAAATAACCGACTCCTACGTACAGGCAGGATTCGCATCTTACTGATATAATCGGGCCATGGACATCAACGAAAGAAGGCAGAAGATAAATGACATGCTCTCGGAAAGGGAGTACATAACGGTTGAGGAACTGTCCCGGTCCCTTAAGGTCAGTGCCGTGACCATAAGAACCGATCTTTCCGCACTGGAAGCCGAGGGTGTGCTCAGGCGCACCCATGGCGGAGCCATGAGAAGCGAGCGGAAGATCAGGGAGCGCCTGATTTCCCATACCATGGTCGAATTCGAAAAGGAAAAGAAGGCGATCGCGGTGCGGGCTTCATCTTTCATACGGGATGGCAGCACCGTGATAATCGATTCCGGTTCCACTGCGATCCATGTGCTTGATGAGCTTGACGATGTCAGCTTCACGATCGTCACGAATAACGTGCTTGTGATTGATAAAGTGAAGGAAATGCCGAATATAGATCTTGTCGTACTTGGAGGAAGTCTCAAAAGATCCCGGATGGGCACGATCGGTCCGATCGCAATCCAGGCAGTGAGACAGCTCAACGTTGATCTTTATTTCATGGGAGCTGCCGCATACAACGATGAGCTTATCTCTTCTTCCGATATAACTGAGGCTGAGCTTAAGTCTGCCATGATGAAGGCCGCGGACAAGGTCGTATTCCTTGCCGATTCATCCAAATACGGAAAGAAGGCATTTGCCACTGTCTGTACCTGGAACGACATTGACTGCTTCATAACGGACAGTATAGACAGGGAGTTCTGCGGCAGGCTTGAGGAAATGGGTGTGGAAGTCATAAAGGCCTGCGTCAGCTGAAGCGTCATTCTGACGGATGGTTCTTCATCCCTTCATTTTTATTTTAAGGTCAGAAAATAAAAACAGGCCTGAAGCACGTGCCTCAGGCCTGATTTCCGTTTTCCGTGTTTTTCTCAGATCAGGAAGAGTGAAAGGATCCAGGTGAAGATGATACCGACAACACCCATGATTCCCGTCATTGCCGACTGAGTCTTATAGCCGTCAGTTGTTTCTATTTCGCCGAACTTGGTGACAACCCAGAAGTATGAGTCGTTCGCATGGGACACTGTCATTGCGCCTGCCGCGATTGCCATGACGGTGAGAACACCTGCCATAGGTGTGTTGAGGCCGAGCAGGGACATCATTGAACCTTTATCGGAAATAGCACCCATGATACCTGCGGTAGTGGTGAGGGCAACCGTGGATGAGCCCTGTGCCGTCTTGAGGATTGCGGATACCAGGAACGGGAAGAAAATGCCGATCTTCGAAAGGATGGCTGCATGCTCCTGCATGTAGCCGACAAATCCTGCCTCGGAAATTACCTTGCCGAGTACTCCGCCTGCCGCGGTGACGAAGAGGATCGGACCGACAACACGGAGCGTGTCATCGACGATTTTATAGAATTCACCGAGCTTTTTCTGCTGGGCAAGCAGGATTACACCGAACACGACGCCGATCGCAAGTGCGATGATCGGGGTACCGACGAAGGTGAAGAAGGTCTTTACCGCACCCTGTACGCCGGCCATGCCGATTATTGAGGAAAGGGCCATGCAGATTATCGGGATGAGGATCGGGGCAAGTGCCATGAAGCCGTTCGGGAGTTTACCGAAGCTCTTCAGAAGTTCCTTATACTCCTTTTCGGAGGTTTCCTGGCTGTCTTCAACGGTCTTAACCTTTTTCCCGATGTAGTTTGCATAGAAGTAGGCGGCTATGAGACAGGGAATGGATACAAGTGCGCCGATTCCCATGACCATGAGGAGGTTTTCACCTACGCCCAATGTGTTTGCGGCCGCGATCGGACCGGGTGTGGGCGGGATGAATACGTGAGCGGTATAGAGACCTGCCGAGAGGCATACTGTCAGTGCAACTGATGAGTATCCTGTTTTCTTCTGAAGTGACCTTCTGATCGGGTCGAGGATGACGAAGCCTGAGTCACAGAAGACGGGGATCGATACGACCCATCCCATGAGCTCCATGGCAATGTCGGGATGCTTTTTCCCCACAACCTTAACCACCATTTCTGCCAGTTTCAGTGCGCCGCCTGTCTTTTCCAGTATGGTGCCGATGATGGCTCCGAGAATGATGACGATACCGATTGATGAGAAGGTACCGGAGAAGCCTGCACCGATCATGGAAGGAATCTTTCCGAGCGGGATACCCACGACGAGTGCAAGGATGAGTGAAATCGCCATAAGGGCGATGAACGGATGGACGTGTGCTTTGCTGATCGCGAGGATCATGATGACTATTGCGATCACGAAAGCAATGATTAGACCTACGCCAGACATATTGATGTCCTCCTTTTTGCCATAAAGCGTATACCCGCTTTTTCATGCGCACAAGAAAAATATTCACATTTTCACACAGTTTTCACGCGACATGACATCAGAGCATGTGTTAGACTGCCCTGAAACGGGAGGTAATATGGGGCCTGACTCATTTTTTGATTCAAGCGAAGTGATAATCTCACCTGAGAATCTTTTCGGGAAACGGGAAACAATCGCTGATGTATGCATAGTCACATTCTCGAAGGAGGTGTTCAGTCACTTCCTGTCTTCCTTCGAAAGCAGCGAGGCTGCGGTCCTTCATGCAGCATGCGGGGACATACCTGTCAGGAAATTCACTCCGGATGGAAAGCCAGTTCTCATTTATCTTTCCTATACAGGTGCTCCTGCCTCAGGAGCGATAATGGATGAAGTGCGCTGTATGACGGGTGCATCCCGGTTCATCGTCTTCGGATCCTGCGGAAGTCTTGATTCAAAGGCGACAGCCGGGCGCCTCATCGTTCCCACAGCCGCATACAGGGCCGAAGGGTTCTCGTATCACTTCGCTCCTCCTTCAGATTACATTGAAATAAAGAATCATGATTTTGTGAGTGACATGCTTTCCAGGAGCGGATATCCTGTAGTTAAGGGTAAGACCTGGACTACCGATGCCTTCTACCATGAGACCGTGAAGTGCCGTGATGAGAGGAAAAAAGAAGGGTGCATATGCGTTGAAATGGAAGCATCCGCCCTCGAGGCCCTCTGTGATTACCGCGGCGTCGAGCTCTATGTTTTCTTCTTCGCAGGTGACCTGCTGGATGGGGAGACCTGGGATGCTGCGGAACTTGTACATGATAAACAGACGAAGCACCAGCTGGACTGCTTTTCAGCTGCCCTGACTCTGGCAAAGGAGCTTTTATGACATACAGAAGTCCATGCGGTGATGATGCCGCAGAAATGATCAGATACTTAAAGA
>JBJEWN010000169.1:0-3493 GCA_051885075.1 Bullifex sp. | reverse complement strand
CGCGGGTTAGAACGCTTCACATACATGACGGGACAGAGGTGACTCTGTCCCGTTTCTACATACAATCTGCATTTTTCTTTTGTTGTTATACCTGTTATCTTTGTATAATATCTATTAATTAGATGAGGTTTTCCTGATGAGTGAAAGAAGTAAGAAAGCAGCCCTGATAGGACTTGTGGTGTTCACTGTGCTTGCCATTGCCACCATTGCCGGTGTGATAATCCTTAACGGCAGATTCGCAAAAGAGGCAGCAGCGGAACCTGTCACCGTGACAGCGGAGCAGGTAACGGAAGTAAAGAAGCCTGAGACTCCGGCAGTAAAAACCCAGCAGGCTCCTGCAAAGGAAACACAGAAACCGGCAGAAACTCCCGTAAAAGCGGAAGTAAAAACCGAACAGTCCCAGACACCTGCTCCTGTGGCAGAAGAAGAGAAGGGCATAATGGCCGCACTTAAGCTTAAGGATTCATCCCTTTCAGGTTTCTTCTATGGCGACCATGCAGAGCTTGATGTCACTGACACCATTGACGATGAATACCTTGAGGCAATTGCAGGCGTGGACGGTGTCACATACAGCAGGGCAGGGAAGAAGGTCTTCCTGAATTATCCTGCCGGAAGTGATGTGAAATCACTGATATTCACGCTTCAGGATGCAGCTGATGCATACTTTGCCCAGCCGAAGTTCACCGATCCTTACTATGAGGACTTTGAGATGGTCGAACACCTCGACCTTTACGGTTATGACTGCGTGATCACATCAACTGACGGTAAAGTTACGATCACATATCCATCAGACATCGTTCCCGTTGAATACCTCCTTTATCTTGCAAAGCAGGTTGCCGATGCATATCCGGAGGAAGTATCACATGTGACATTCTCACTTGAACCGGACCTCATCGTGCTTTCATTCCCGACCACATTCACCGAGTTCGATGTATGGCTCTATCAGGAAGTGCTTACTTCCGATATCCCCATCTTCGCATCCTGGCTGATGGACGGAACATACGTCCTTCCTGAGAAGGAAGAAGTGAAGGCGGAAGAGCCAATCATAATTGAACCTCCAAAGACAATTGCAGCACCTGAAGTCCCGGCAGTTCCGGTAACCCCGGTCGTTACTTCAGTAAGCAGCACTGAGGCTCCTTCCGAAGAAGAGGTGCCTGTCACTGTAGCTGAAATTGAAGAAGAAAAGCCTGTAAAGGAAAAAAGCAATGCAGAACTCACGGCAAAGCTTTCCTTAGGTTATGCCCTGAACGGAAGCAATCCGCTTGGCCATGGAATTTCCATCGGAGCAGGTCTCAATGTTGATAACATAGTCGTCTTTGACAGGCGCTTCTCATTAGGTCTCGGCTTTGACGGAGGACTTAACTTCTATGCAGTCGATCTCCTTGGTGGTCAGTGGAAGAAGAACATCTGGGGTGACGTGACATTAAACCTCACTTATAAGGCAGATGACCGCTTCTCCATCTCACTTATGGCCGGAGCAAGGGTTTTCGTGAACAGGGACAGTGTCAGAGCAGGCATGTTCTCGGTAGGAGACTTCAATGTGCATATCGGAGCAGTCGCAGGCCTTGACCTCAGATACCGTTTCAATGAACTTGTATCAATCGGTCTGGATGCAAGATATGCATTCATAATGGGACTTCCCTCAAGGCTGGAAGCCAGGGCATACGTAAGCTTTACTTTCTAATTTCCGTTGCCAGCTGACCGCATGCTCCGCTGATGCTCCTTCCCTTGGTCACGCGGAGCGTATAGGGAACACGGAGAGCCTCAAGCTCACGTGTGAAACTCCTGATCTCGCTATCGGAAGGAGTCTCATACGATAACTCGTCTATCGGGTTCCAGGGTATGAGGTTAACAACACACATCAGACCTTTTGTGAACTGGGAGAGCTGCTTAGCGCTCTCCTTTGTTGTATTCACGTCGTGAAGCATGCAGTATTCAAGCGTGACACGCTTGCCGCTGGCATGCTGAAACGCGATCAGTGACCGTTTAAGTTCTGACAGAGGATAACTTCTGTTCACCTTCATGATCTCAGATCTCAGGGAATCATCCGCGGAAACAAGAGAAACTGCAAGACGCACTCCTAAGTTAAGCTCTGTGAGTCTGTTAATGCCCGGAACCAGCCCTGATGTGCTTACAGTCATCCTCCGCATTGAAATGTTATAGCCTTCAGGGCGGTGAAACTCCGTGATGGCACTCATTAAGGATGCGAAGTTGTGAAGAGGCTCCCCCATACCCATGAAGACTATGTGCGTGATGTCTTCTGCCAGGGTTCTCAGGTGAACCATCTGTTCCACGATCTCATAATCTTCCAGGTTTCTGATAAGTCCCATGGTTCCCGTCTTGCAGAAGGAACATCCCATCGCACACCCCACCTGGGAGGAAATGCATGCGGTTTTCCTGTCCTCAGCATCAGTTAGCATGACACACTCAATGAGAGCCCCGTCATGAAGCTCCACAAGGAGCTTGGTGGCACTTGGTGCTTTCTGCACCTTCACGACCCTTGATGAAATTACGGAAGGGAAATCCTGTTTAAGGTGTTCCCTGAATTTTTTGGGGAGGTTTGTCATTTCATCATATGAAGTGACTCCCCTGATAAGCCAGGAATAAAGCTGCTTTGCCTGAAATGCTTTTTCAGGCTTTACGATTTTCTCCAGATCGGACGGACCTTTTGCATAAAGACTCTTCATACTTCCTGATTATACCAGCAGATGTATTCTTTTAGAAGATAATGATTCTGACAATCGACATATAATATGTCAGCAAAAACTTATGACAGGGGTAGACTTTTTATCATGATTTGTGTAACCATCATGGTTGAAAGGTGTTGTCGTTATGGATATTCACCAATATATTTCGTAATACTTTTAGGAGAAATAAACATGAAAAAGAGAATCATCGTAATCGCTCTTCTCGTACTCTGCCTTATGACTCCCGTATTCGCTGCTTCCTATAAGGGATCTGCTGATAAGGGTTCAGTAGGCGTTGGTCTCAACCTCGGTACAAACACAGGTGTCGGCTTCCGCTATGGCATGGGTAAATTTGATGTGCTTGCAAACTTCGGTCTGAACAACTTTAAGTTCAACCCGTTCTCAATGTCTGCCGATGCAGCAGTTTCTTACAAAGTCTACACAATTGACGGCGGAAGAAACCTTCAGTTCCCGATCACGGTCGGTGCAGGCGGTGCACTTGGTCTGACATTCGGTGAAAAGGTCGGTATCGATCTTTCTGTCCTCGTACCCGTCGGAATCGAGTACACCTTCAATGAGGTTCCAATCACACTCTACCTCCGCCTGGCACCTGGAGTACAGCTGCTCAAGGACACAAGCTTCAACATCGGTTTTGCTTTCGCAGGTTACATCGGAGCTCTCTGGAACTTCTGATAGGAAGAATCAGAGACCAAAACCACAAGGGTGCCTCTCGGAATGGTGGCACCCTTTCTGTTTGCCCTGCATGGGCGTTAACTTGGTGGTGAAAGTCCACTACGGGAGCAGTC
>JBJEWN010000168.1:0-3494 GCA_051885075.1 Bullifex sp. | reverse complement strand
CTGTATCTGAGCCTGTATGTTCCTTCCGGTACGTTGTAGATGGCAAAGGTTCCGTCTGCATTGGTCATGGCTATGTATGATGTTCCGGGGATGTAGATGGTAGTGTCGTAATGCTCTGACATTCCATCCACTAAAGCTGTACCTCTTATCGTTCCAAGGGGTTTAAGCTTTACGCTTCCGATATCGTTTCCATCCTTGATTATTGGCTTAACATCATGTATCCATCCGCCTACTCCATTGCTCTTATCAGGATCCCTTGAAAGATCCCTGTTTGCAAATTCGGGTTCAACTGATGAAAAAAGTATTGAATAGCTCATATCAGCATTCAGCCCCTGGATTACGAAGGTGCTGTCTGAATTTGCCTTCTGAACCTTTGCTGTTGCGCCGGTGCTGTCAATTGCCTTCACATATATGTCAGCAGGGTTTACAGTACTTCCCGATGGAAGTGATACTGTTCCTTTAATCGTCGGTGTTGAATATTCAACTTTAGGTATTTCGTTCTTGGGCTGTTCACAGGAAAGCATGGTGAACATAAGAACTAAAGAAACTACCAATGTGATAAGAACTGACTTTTTCATATTATCCCCCAACTATATTCTGTTAAGTCCTGATTCTATAATGAGAATGTGTAGCCCAAAGAGGCAATTACTCCTCTCCTTGTACACACCTTATTTCCGTTAAGATCAATTAAGCCGTACACAGTATCGAATTTTCCGGCAATCTGCAGTGAGTCAAAATCATTGATGTATCTGACATCTGCAACGATATAACCAGGTCCAAGGGATTTGCTGACGGAGATACCTACCGTAAAACCGAATGTATTACCTTTTAGTTTAATCGATCCCTTTCCGAGGTCTTTCATGCTGATGTTTATGTCGCTTACAGGAAGTGATATGTAAACTCCTCCATATACTTCAGCAACCACAGGATGTCTGACTGCGGCAAATGAAATGATCAGGGGGATTTCCACAGTGGAATATGTGACTGTGGTATCAGGAACACCCATTCCGCTGACATTCATGCTGTTGTTAAGTGACATGTTGATCTCAGTCTGTATCTTCAGCTGATCGATGATCTTATATCCGATCGAAGCTGATGCTGAAAACAGCGGGCTGTTCTTTACAACAGGATTGACACCGGTTCCAACCATGTCTTCATGAGGTTTGCTGAATGCAACCATTCCACCAGCTCTGATACCTATGGAAAGCTTCTGGGAACCTACTCCTGAAGAACCGCCGGTTATCGTGTTTCTGAGAGTATTGTCATACTTTACTTCCCACTCACTTACACGTCTTACAAGTGTTGTTTCGATATCAATAAGCCTGAGCTCAACTGATAATGATGAAACGGAATTGGTGACGGAACCTGTAATGAGCAGGTCAGCACCCATCATGTGACCTATTGATACTGCTTTGCTGTCATCAACCAGTCCGCTGGTCTGGAACATGAGTTCCTCAACTATCTGATCGGTGTTTTCCCTGTCAAGAACAACACAGCCCCTGTTTATGAGTTCACGGCTCATATCACTGATGAAAGCATGGTTCAATTCATCGGTTGCTCCATCCAGAGGCATTACGCAGACAGAGGTTTTTCCGCCTATGTATGCGGAAAACAGTTCTGCCGCATCAGTAATGAAATCGTCATAAGTTACTGCCTTTGCACATAACGGCATCAGCATGGAAATGGTCAGAAGTATCAGTATCAGTTTTTTCATAGTCAACCTGTTGTTTATAATGAGAACCTGTCTTCGAACTGCTCTGCAAAGGCAGTGGCAAGTTCTTCCTCAATTACGGATAAAGCCCTTCTCTGGGCACTTTCATAGTTCTGGTGACCTTCCCTACCATGCGTTGTGAAGACAAAAACCGCCCGGTCTGAGGTAAGGTCACGCAGTCTTATTTCCACATCATATTCGGCAAACACAAATGCAGATGCTGCACCGGTTCCCTGAACCTTCCGGAATACGGTCTTTCCTTCAGCAATTGCAGTGGGTATTTCAAATCCTCCGGAAACCTTCAGACCTGAATCAGTCAGAAGCCCGGCAAGTGCAGCTTCCACTCTTCCTGTTTCATCACCGGAAATGGATATTTCAAGGCAGATGGAATCTGCTGCGGCAGAGTATAAGTTTTCTGCCATTCGGATATCATAGAACGGGATATTACTGCCATCCAGGTAATTGATTATGGAGACAAAAGTATTGTATTTGCCTGCAAGACGGAAATATGAAGCAGCTTTCGCAAGGGATACAAATGAGCCATCGAATGCTGGACCATCTTTCTCATATTCCTCAAGGGATTTCAGCATATCAGCCTGTTCTGCCTTATACCTTGCGGATGCTGCTTCCCTATTCATCATTGCAACGGACACATATGATCCGTCTTTATCCTTTGCTGTTTCAGCGATCTCGATTCCGTAAAGGTCCTCGGTATCAATGACGATTTCAGATGTTTTGATAAAGGACTCAGAGTATCCGCTTTTATCTTCAGCAATTGTTCTTGCCACTACGGACTTCACATTGGCACCGAAAAGCGAAGCAAGCTCAACCTTTGCGTTGAGCTCTGCTTTTTCAGCCGTCGGACCATAACCACGTGCTGTCAGATATTCATCTCTTGACAGACTGCCATATGGATCATCAACGATTGATGTTGATGTACATGATGTTAATGCAAGACAAAAGGCAAGTATTAGGGATGCAGCCCTCATCATTCAGCAAGTACCTCTTCCACTGCTTTTCTGATATCTGCAATGGTCTTTTCCGAAGCAGCTTTGTCAAGAACGGAAAGGTCTGCAACAGTGGACTGTATCACGTAATCAATCTGTGATTTGACATTTGCAACCGGAATACTTACAAGAACCCATACACCGCCTTCCGCATCTTCCCAGAAATCCTCTTCGATCACACCGGTAAGAACCGCAGTTCCTGCCTCCTTGGTTGAGATCACGAACTTATCAATATAAGTTGTATCCGTATTGGCAGTGGATTCTTCAATATATCTTTCACGTACTGCATCAACCGTCTTTGATACCCAAAGGGCAAGTTCCGCATCTGCATTGAGTCTTGCTTTCTCCTTGGCAACTTCAAACGTAAAGCCGTTACCGAATCCGGAAGCATAATGCATTTTCTTGGTTGACATATCATGGATGACCCATTCAGGTCTCTTAATACCGTTCTTGCCTTCCACAGGTTTATTCTGTGAAAGTGCAACCTTATGATTGGTTACACATGATGAAAGAACTGCAATAACCAAAAGAGCAAGTACAAGTTTAGTGATTTTCTTCATTATTTCCCTCTCCCGATTAATTATCTGTCTAAATCTTAAAACTCTCTATATGTAAAATCAATGTGAAACATATGAATACCTGAGCGGATTACTCACTTTTTTACATTATTAGCATTCAATTTCATTCTTGGGCTGTTCACAGGACAGCAGAGAGATAACAAGTGCAAACGAAATAAGTAAGGTAAATAAGACAGACTTTTTCATCATTCCCCCGAT
>JBJEWN010000167.1:0-3497 GCA_051885075.1 Bullifex sp. | reverse complement strand
TCAGATACTCTGCGGTGTCAGGAATCCATCCCGCGATAAAATCATATCACTCTCGGTAGGAGCATCCCTTACCAATGATGAAACTGACCGGTGCCTTGAAAAAGCAGGAATGAGGGCGCTTTATCCCAAGGATGCAAGGGATTCTCTCATTGCCTGCGCCATTAACAGCGGAATCGATTCCGTTGTGGAACTCAATATCCTGCTATCGGAAAAAGGTCTTGCTCCTCTTGAATGATTATGCTTACTGCATAACACCTCTTCCCTGACAGTAATTATCCTGTCAGTGGAGGAAATAATGAAAACTGCAAAGCTTATAATCGGGATAATCGCAATCGTACTTTCGCTTGTGCTGTTCTTTCAGGCATTTCTTGTCGGCCTAGGTGATGCGCTCTTTTCAGAGGAAGGAGAAGGTTCAGGCGGAATCGGAATATTCATGTCAGTTCTGCTCCTGATAGGAGGAATCGTATCCGTGTCAACAAGAAAATCAAGGGGAGGTGCACTGTTCTGCCTCATTGATTTCGCCATCGCAGGGATAATGGGACTTGCATGTGCCGGAAGCTTTTCGGATCTTTCAATCTGGGGAACAATATCACTGATTTTCGGAAGCATACACCTGATTTCACTTTTCACGGGGAAGAAAACAAATGAAGAGAATTAGTTTAACCACCCTGCTTCTTACACTCTGCTGCCTGCTTTATGCAGTCACTCCCATAACACCAGTCATCATTGCAGATAACAGTGAATGTCTTTTTAAGGTCGTTGCGTATGATGAGTCTTACCTTGGCTTCATCCTGAAAGCCCAGTGCGAAAACAGATCATCGGAGAAAACCTATACCTTCTCGATCAGGGACAGCGTCGTTGACGGTCTTATGGAGTACTCTTCAGGTTATGCTGAAGTTCCGCCGGGAAAGAAGGCTAACATGAACATCTCCTTTTACGGACTTAAAAAGGATGGAATAACATTTCCGTCGGACATTCTTCTAGTGTATGCGGTGCATGACAGTGACGACTGGCTTGCCGATCCCGTGGCAGAAGGAGAGGTGCATGTTTATCCGATGGGTGAGGATAAGAAGGTCAGGTATTCAAGAACACCCGGGGATAAAGACATGATCCTGCTTTCCGGTGACGGTGTCAGGATAACGATGACCGAAAGCGTGATGGACGGGAGCGTGGAGCTGAAACTCTACCTTGAAAACTATACTGATAAGGAAGTCATGTTCTCACTTGGTGATCCAAGCGTAAACGGTTATGTACTTGACCCGTACTGGGCGAAATCCCTGCTGCCTGAGACATCTGCCTATTCAGCCATAACATGGAGCCAGCGTAGACTGGAGGAAAATCTGATATTCGAAGTGGAGGACATAGAATTCTCTTTCAGGGCATATGACTATGATGACTGGTTCGCACCTGATATCGCAAAAGAAAAGGTCATCTTATCATTTTAGGTGAATCCGTATATACCGGATCATGAGGGGATTGGCTGTCGGGATGCTTCTGTTCCGTACAGCCATTTTTTTTTTTTTTTTTTGCATTCAAACTTCTATCATAAGTTTGAATAAATAAACCAAAAACAATGTTGAAATTATTTAAATACCTACCATAATCATATAATTCCAATAATGGTTGTTTCTATGAAATACGATGGTGCAAAGCATGATGTGTCAGAATATAGATACTAGATATTTAATTGCAATAAAATATTTTATTTCTGATATCCGGCTCTGAACCCATCTGCTTGCATATAGTTTTGACTGGTTTAGTCATGGAATCGGAAATGAATTATCCTTTTGGAAAAGAAATGTCATAAGATGAAAAATTTTACTACCATTTCCCATGAAAGGCTGTTATAATGGCTTTGTCAGGTAGACTCTGATCATGGAGGAAAGCGATATGAAGGACGAAAAATATGATGGATTCAGAAATCCTGTGCTTGCAGGTGCCGGAATAATCGCATCATGTTTTCTTATGTATGCCTGCTTTGAGTCAATAAAGGAAGGTGACTTCAGAAATGCACTTCCCATCATGTCCGTAACATGCCTTGTAATGATTCCTTCAATCGTCAGCTTCGTCCGGTCCGTAATCTCTCACGGTAACCAGCATGAGAAGTGAGGACAGTATCAGAAATACACTTCCCTGAAGAGATCGTCCAGCTTCACTTCCGACTGAATCACACCATAGTGTGTGTTCCTTTTCACCCCGGAAGTTGTAATGAATGTGAGATGCAGTGCTTTGCGTGTTTTCGTGGCATGTCTGAAGAGTGCGGTTCTCTCACGCAGCCTTGTCTCGTATTCTGAAGTTATCACATATTCTTCATTGCAGTAGTTGATTTCACAGAGATTGATGCAGTCATCTTTTCTGTCGATGATGAGATCAATCTGTCCGCCCTGCCATTCGGTACCGTCCGCGTCGGTGAAGGCAGGCTGATGCCAGGAATGAACACTGGATAGAACTCCTGAAATACCCAGACGGGCTTTTATCTCCTTAATGTGATGAAGACAAACCTGTTCAAATGCATAGCCTTTCCATGCATTTCTGCTTCCGCTGTTCATTCCCTTTGTCCAGAAGCTTTCATCCAGACCGTCTCCACCGCTGACAAACCTTATACTGAAAAGGGTAAAAAGATCTGAAAGCTGGAAAATCATGTCCTTTTTTTTCTTCCTGGGGCAGTATAGCGTGTAAGAAAATCGCATGCAGAGAGTTCTTCGAGGACTTTTGTCAGTGATCCTCCGCTCAGTCCTGTAGCTGAGGAAATCTCCGACCTCGTCATGCCGGATGATTCTGATGCCGGCGTTTCAACAACTTTCCTGTACATATTGCCGTCGCCGAAAAGGGATCTGAACAGGAAAGAGTATTAGGATTTCAGTAAGGCGTTCCTCGAAAAAAAACAGATTGTCGATATTGACCGAAACCGGAAGGTGCCGGTCAAGTTTATCCAGATAATACGGTAGCCCTCCGAGTATCATGTGTATATCAAGTATTTCCCGCCTGCTCAGTGTCATTCCTTTTATCTGTGACAGAAACAATTCCGTTTCCCTCAGCGTGAATGGAGATATATAAATGGTACGTGTAACCCTTCCGTAGAGGCCGCCCTTATCTCCGATTATGGTATTGAGCATCCATGAGGTGGCTGAGCCGCAGCAGAAAAGTTTGAGTCTCACTTTCAGGGAAGGCCACATGTTCCAGAAAAGTGAAAAAAAGCAGATACAAACTGCTTTTCGGAGTGTCCATCCACGGAAGTTCGTCAAGAAAAACCACAACCTGAGGTTTGTTAAGTGACAGAAGATATTCCTTCAGAGCTGAAAATGCCTCGAACCAGTCTGCAAAAGACTGATGGTTTCTTCCTGAAATGGCGGAAAGTGTATTCCTGAACTCTTTAAGCTGCGCATCCCTGGACTCATTGAACATGCCTGTGAACCAGAAGTCGAATGTGTCCTGAAAATATGACCTTATAAGATAAGTCTTTCCGACCCTTCTTCTGCCATAGACAGCCACAAAAA
>JBJEWN010000166.1:0-3509 GCA_051885075.1 Bullifex sp. | reverse complement strand
GCTTCCAGTTCATGGGCCCTTTTATATGCATCAGGGTTGTCCAGAAATGCCCTTGCCGTCAGGAGTGCGAAGAAGAGAGTATTCTCAACCGCGGCATATCCCTTTCCCGGATCCTCCGGATCAAAGGGGAAATTCATGTAATAGTGTGCCGATTCCTCCTCACTGGCAAAGTAACCGTTACCGCAGTTCTCCCTGAGCTTTGCCTTTATGAATGAGTGTCCGTTTCTGATGATGTGGACATTGACCCCGGCAGATGCCAGTTCAAGAAGCGATACTGGAATTGCCTTCACGTCGGCATAAAACTCCCTCTTTCTGCCGCCAAAGACGGGAAGGATGTATTTTATCAGGATCGCCATGTTAAGTCCCGGCACAATCTGGGAACCATCCTTATGCATCAGATCCAGTCTGTCACCATCCCCGTCAAAGCAGAAACCGATATCGTAATTTCCATCAGACATCGCCCTCCTTGCAGGTGCGATTGAGGACTCTATTATCGGGTTCGGGTCTCCCTTGGGGAAGAACCCGTCAGGTATCGGGTTAAGCACCGTAATGTCTGCTCCTGCCTTTTCAAATGCCAGGGCAACTTCAGTACCCGCACTTCCGTTCAGGACCTCGGCAAGGACCTTAAGACCTTTGAGACTTCCTTCTTCCACACCTGCAAGCTTCATCGAATAGGAAATGAATGAATCGAGGTCGCTGAATACGGTGCACTTTCCCCTGCCGCATGGTGAGGGCCTTCCGTCTTTTAGGTAAAGCTCCCTTATCTTCCTTATTCCTCCCTCGGGACCGCAGCCGTCTGCCAGGGGAAACACTCCGGGAGCCATAAGCTTGATGCCTATATACTCCCCGGGATTGTGGGAAGCGGTAACCATCATGCCTCCGCACTCTGGACGGAGCATGCATGAATGATAGAACTGGCATGTGGAAACAGGAAGCGGATTCAGAAGCACATCAATCCCTGCATCCAGCAGTGCTTCCGTAAGGGAAGAGGCAACGGCAGGTGCATGCAGTCTTGCATCACGCGATATTATTACAGAGCGTGCACCTATCACATCCCTGTAGTAGAGTGCAACTGCACCTGAGAGTCTTTCCAGCAGTTCAGGCGTAAGGTTACCGTACTTTGTCCTGATATCATAAGGCTTGAACATGCCGATATTAATGTCATTCATAGTTCCCCCATCAGATTTTCATCCATTTCAAAGGCTGTGCGTAAGAGACTTCGGGAAAAATTCCGGAAGCTTCCCTGACCGCACGTCTTTTACTTTCCTCACCCGCCGGAAGATGACAGAGCATCAGGTGGGATGCGCCGAGCTTAAGTGCAAGCGATGCTGCATCAGAGTAAGATGAATGTCCTTTCCTGACAAGCACTTTCTCATCTTCAGCACTTCCTGAAGCCTCGTGTATCAGCAGAGCTGCACCCATCCACTTTTCATCAGGACCAGAAATCGGGCGGGTATCCGATGTATAGAGAATCCGCGCTCCTCCATCTTCCCTGATGAAAAGCCCGACTGACGAATCGGTATGGTCGGTCCTGAAGGTCTCCACGGCAAACGGTCCTTCATTGAAACATGATGCCGTGCTGAACGTCATCGGGAACATCCCCTTCTTCTTATCAAGGCCGAAGAGTGATATGATACCGCTCACAAGCGGCATCGTGCCTTCAGAGGCATATATCCTCAGTTCCTTCTTTCTTCCCGTAAGCCACATCTGATGGATCAGGGACGAAAGCCCGTACACATGGTCAGTGTGGGTATGTGTAATGACAAGGGCATCGGGAGAGGCCTCCACCGCAGCATGAAGGCCGGATGAGGCATCCACCATCAGAGTGACATCACCGCTTCTGAAAAGAAGGGATGTATTGCCGCTCTCCCTGTCCTGAACGGAGCCGTTTACTCCGAGGAACATTACTTCAGCCATTTGCCTTCTCCTTCCTTCTCTTTATCACGGTGGACACTATGATTGCGACGGCAAGCAGGACGAAAACCCAGCATATCGGGGATGTGTAGAACCTGGACATGGTTCCGCCTCCGAGCTTGACGCCCCTTCTGAACTGCTCCTCAAACATTCCGCCGAGGATAAGACCGAGCACTACGGGTGCTATCGGATATCCGTTCTTTCTCATTGCATACCCGAAGAAGCCCATGAACAGTGCGGTTCCGAGGTTGAAAACACCCTTGGATACACTGGTACCTGCCAGTGCATAGGCACCTATGAACGAAAGGATCAGGACGATCGGCATCAGCACGCGCTGACTGATCTTAAGGATTTTCGGATACACATGGACACCTGCCAGCTGGAAGACGCCCATGAACACATTGGCGATGAGCAGCGTGCAGAAGATCGAGTAGACAAGAGGCATGTTCTGACTGAAGAGTGCAAAACCGGGTGTGACTCCGTTTATCATCAGTGCCCCGATGAGGACTGCAGTCGCGCTGTCGCCCGGAATTCCCAATGACAGGGCCGGAATAAGCGCACCGCCTGTACATGCATTGTTGGCAACCTCAGGGGCGAACACACCTTCAAGGCATCCCGTTCCGGGTTTATCCAGCTTACCCTTTGAGTGCTCACAGATGGAGTCGGCTGCATTGCGGCTCATGAACACCGCGATCGAGGCACCGGTTCCGGGGATTGCCCCGATAAGGGTTCCGATACCAAGGCTGGACAGGATTATCTTCCACATTGAAACAACTTTCTTAAACGGAGGGAAGACTTTTCCTATGTTCTCGCATATTTGACCCTTATGCTGGTGAATTATGTTGTTAAGTTCAAAGAAAACCTGACTGACGCCGTACAGTCCGATGAGTGTGGAAGTGAGATCGAAACCGTTTGCGATCGGGGTCTTCCTCAGAATGGAAGCAAACGGGATCCTGACAGCGCCGCTCATCGGATCGGGTCCGATGAATGCGAAAACAAAGCCCACGGCACCCATCAGAAGTCCCTTAAGCAGGTCCTTGCCCGATACGGCTGCTATGATGACGATACCGACAAGGGAGAGCGTGCACTTCTCGGCAGGTCCGAATGCAAGCGTCATCTTCGCGATCATGGGAGAGAAGAAAATCAGGAAGATCTCGGAGCCAAGCCCGCCTATCATTGACGCAATGACAGCCCCGCCCAGTGCCTGACCGGCCATGCCCTTCTTAGTCATCTTCTGACCGTCATCAACGGTTGCTATGGCATTGGGGTTTCCGGGGATTCCGAGCAGGATTGCGGGAATTGAGGCGCCGCATACGGCACCGCAGTAAACTGAAAGAAGCAGACCGATTCCGGTTGCAGTCTCAAGCTGGTATGAAATAGGTATTACCAGCGCGATTCCCATCGTTGCGGTAAGACCGGGAAGTGCTCCGAGCACTATGCCCAGTACCGAGCCGAACGCACACCAGAGAACAGTATATACATTTGAAACCAGGGACAGTCCCTGAAGGAATTCCGACATAAATACCTCCTAGAATTTCAGAAGCCCCTGTGCAAGGCCGACAAGGAAGAACTGTCTGAAGACAACGTAAAGGAAG
>JBJEWN010000165.1:0-3533 GCA_051885075.1 Bullifex sp. | reverse complement strand
TGTGATATGAAAAAAGGGACTTCACATATATTCTGTCAAGGAGTTCGCCTGCCTCTGGCATGCTGTACTGTTCTATGGTCAGCAGTTTCCTGAGCGAGGAAAATTCCTCATCGTGGATGGCAAATGTCACATAGGATATAAGCTTCCGTTCAAGTAATTCAGGAGTAAATGTGATGCTCCCGGGATCATTATCAAGTCGTATCGTATTGACGAAATCGACGTAGCGCCGCTCTGCATCCTCGATGATGCCCATGAAAATGTCTTTCTTGCTTCTGTAATGCTTGTAAAGGGATGGCGCCTTGATGCCGACGCCTTTTGCAATGTCCTGGACACTTACGCCCTCATAGCCCCTTTCGGAGAAGAGCTTAAGGGCTGTGTCCCTGATTTTTTTCTTTGTATCGTTCTGGCTAATATTCATTAGCCATACTATAGGCTAACATTCATTAGCTGTCAATAGGTATTATAAAACTTGGGACCGGTTGCCCGGTCCCGCTGAATCAGATTCTGCCCTCAATGATATCCTTTAAAGTGATACCGTCCAGATACTCATTCATTCTTTCTTCCAGCCTCATCCATACAGGCAGTGTCCTGCACTTTTCGTGCCTGGGACACGTATTTGTCTCACACTCAAGACACGCAACCGGAGCAAGCGTTCCCTCAGTAATACGGATGATTTCACCTGCACTGTATTCTGACGGAGTGCGTGTAAGCCGGTATCCTCCGCCTTTACCTGAAGCACCTACCACAAGACCTGCTTTGGTAAGGAGCGGCATGATGCGTTCAAGATACTTCAGGGATATCTCCTGTCTTGCGGCAATCGAGGCAAGTGACACAGGCCCTTCCTTTCCGTTTTCGGCAAGGTCAGTCATCATTCTGAGTGCATAGCGTCCTTTGGTTGATATAAGCATCAGCCCTCCAGCGCATACAGCGGTGTTGAGAGATATCTGTCACCGGTATCGGGGAAAAGCACGACAATGTTCTTTCCCTCATTCTCGCTTCTTTCAGCAAGTGATATCGCTGCTTTAAGGGCAGCGCCTGAAGAAATTCCTACAAGGAAACCTTCCTCACGTCCGGGAAGACGTCCGTATTCAAAAGCATCTTCATTGGAAACGGCGATGATCTCATCGATGACGTTCCTGTCAAGGACTGCAGGGACAAATCCTGCGCCGATGCCCTGAATCTTATGAGATCCTGCCATCCCCTTCGAAAGAACGGGTGAAGTTTCAGGTTCAACTGCGACGATCTTCACATCTGGTTTCTTTTCCTTCAGGTATTTACCTACACCAGTAACTGTACCGCCGGTACCCACACCTGCAACAAATACATCGACATTACCATCTGTATCAGCGTAGATCTCGGGTCCGGTGGTCTCATAGTGCACTTTCGGGTTTGCGGGATTCACGAACTGCCCTGCAATTATGGAACCGGGATTGGCCTCATGGAGTTCCTCTGCTTTGGCAATAGCGCCCTTCATGCCCTTTGCGCCTTCACTGAGCACAAGCCCGGCACCATAAGCCTTCATGAGCTGACGGCGTTCAGCGCTCATCGTATCCGGCATTACAATGATGAGTCTGTAGCCTTTTGCGGCTGCAACTGCGGCAAGGCCGATACCTGTGTTTCCGCTGGTCGGTTCAATGATGATGCCGCCGGGCTGGAGACGTCCGCTTTTCTCAGCGTCATTTATCATGGCCAGTGCGATGCGGTCCTTGACTGAGCCTGCTGGATTGAAATATTCAAGCTTTGCGAAAAGCTTTGCCTTAAGAGCGAACTTTTTCTCTATTTTCGTCAGTTCAACCAGGGGAGTCTTTCCTACCAGTTCTTCCATTGATGTGTAAAGTGCCATATGTACCTCCGTACACCTACTATATTGATAGGTGAATGCTATTGCACTATCACCTACCATGTCAATAGGGTAAATAAAAGAACCATGCACTTTTTCCATGCACGGTTCAGTCGTTCATTCCGGTTCCTCTGTAATATCCTTCTTTCTCCGTTTTTTCACCGCTTCCGTGAGCAGATACTCAATCTGTCCGTTCAGTGAACGGAAATCGTCCTCTGCCCACGCGGCAAGTTCATTGTAGAGAGATGAAGACACCCTGAGCGGTATCTGTTTTTTACTGTCTTTCGGTCCCATTAACATCAATATTAATAAATACTTCCCGCATTAACAATCGGGCTTGCTTCCTTATTTCCGCAGAGAACGACGAGAAGATTTGACACCATCTGAGCCTTTCTTTCCTCATCAAGTTCCACGACACCGTCTGCCTTCAGACGGTCAAGAGCCATCTCCACCATTGACACGGCTCCGTCAACTATCTTCTGCCTTGCGGCAATTATTGCGGTTGCCTGCTGTCTCTGAAGCATCGCTGCCGCGATTTCGGGAGCATATGCAATCTGATTCAGCCGGACATCCATAATCTCGATACCTGCATTCTCAACCCTGGATGCAAGTTCTGCCTGCATCTCATCGGCTATTCTGGATGCACTGCCGCGGAGAGTCAGCTCATCATCATTTCTCTGTTCATCATCATCGATGATGTCATAAGGATAGAGACGTGCTATGTTTCTGATGGTGGAATCGGTCTGGTTTGAAAGGTATGTGCTGTAGTTGTCCACATTGAGCAAGGCTTTCGTTGCATTTACCACACGCCAGACTATGATGGCACTTACCTCTATCGGGTTACCGAGGGAATCGTTTACCTTCTGACTGCCGTTGGCAAAGGTCTGTATCTTCGTGGAAATCTTTTTTGGTACGGCCTTAAGTGCGGAAAGCTGCCCCGGAGAGGAAGCAGCCTGCTTTGCAGCCTCATCTTCCGCCTTTCTGGGATAGATTGCGGATGCAAAAGGGTTCACGAAATAGAAGCCGGAATCATAAACTGTTCCCATGTATCGTCCGAACAGTGACAGCACAATCGCTTCATTGGGATTCACTACCCTCAGCCCCCTGAAACAGATGCAGGCAGCCATCATGATGATGATGCCAAGTGAAAGCGCAATGCCGAAGAGAAAACCCGATATCATCATTGAATCAAATGCAAAGGCAGAAAGCAGCATAAGTGCAAAGCCTCCGATAAGAGCCGCAATCAATATTATGAGACCTGCAAACCCGTTAACGGGATGAATGATCTTTTCTTCCTGATTCTTCATATAATCCTCCTCATGAATTATTATGATATCAAAAAGATATCAACATAGCACAAAATGGTCAAGATGACCTTTGTATTTCCGGGATTACCACCAATGTGTCTTTTTTGGGAAAGATTTGGTACAATGAAGGATGAATGAAAATGATTCATCGGTTTTATGAATAATTCTCAGGAGACGGAATGTTTAAAAAGTTAAGAACCATAACGGCAGTAATGCTTATTGCAGTCATGTCACTGTCGGCAGCAGTACCGGAAACCGGAAGCGTCAATTACTTTACCGATCTCATCGGAGATCCTGAATATACTGCCCTTTTAAGGACCGTATTCAATGATCAGGGGCTGGATAAAGCCCTGGAAGACTATAAAACACTTGTCGCTGAGATATCG
>JBJEWN010000164.1:0-3533 GCA_051885075.1 Bullifex sp. | reverse complement strand
AAATTCCTTAATTTATAATAATTTACACCTTTTTAGCTTGCTAATTCCGGCATTGTGTGGTATTCTGATATTGAGGTTTAATTATTTCTCATACAAGGAGACCCGGATGTACTTCGGTCATACAGTCAGAATACCTGATGAACACATCGTGAAGATAAGAAACAAGGATACAGTTTACGTCTACTGGGAAAAGTCCAGGGAGTATATCGGGGAAAAGAAGTACACTGCTCCAAAGAGGGTGTGCATCGGTAAGGAAGATCCCTCATCCCCGGGCTTCATGTATCCCAACAATAACTTCATGCTGTGTTTCCCCGAAGAGATAATCCCGGAAGAGAAACATGCATTTGAAAGAAGCTGTGCACTCAGGATCGGGATGTACCTTGTGATAAGGAAGATATCATCATCAATGGGTATTACGGAGCTTCTTGAAAGTGTGTTCGGCAGAAAGGATGCAGGCATCATCCTTGACCTTGCAGCATATTCAATTGTCACTGAAGGCAATGCCGCGCAGTACTATCCGGACTATGCATATTCACATTCCCTCTTCACTGAGGACATGACCATGTACAGTGACTCAACCGTTTCAAGGTTCCTTCAGGACATGGATATGGAGAAAAGGAAAGGATTCCTTGACGGATGGAACTCATCCATGGACCACAGAAGGAAGATATACATCAGCTATGACTCCACTAACAAGAACAGTCAGGCAGGTGAACTTGAGATGGTCGAATATGGAAAGCCGAAGGATGACAGGGGCCTTCCCATATTCGGTTATTCCATTGCATATGATTCAACCAACAGCATACCGCTGTTCTATGAGGAATACCCCGGTTCCATAGTTGACATATCCCAGCTTGAGTTCATGATGGACAAGGCGAAGGCCTACGATTATAAGAATGCCACATTCATTCTGGACAGAGGTTACTTCTCAAAGAACAACATAAGGTACATGGAAGAAAAAGGGTATGGTTTCATACTCATGGTTAAGGGACTTCACGATCTTACATCATCACTCATTGATAAAAGGATGGGGACCTTTGAGAAGTCCAGAAACTGTTACATCAGAAGGTTTTCCCTTTACGGCACGACGGTTAAGTCAAAGATATACGGTGATGACACGAAGGAAAGTTATTTCCACATATTCCATTCATCCTGGCGTGAGTCACAGGAAAGGTCTGAGCTGGAAAGGAAACTTGATGCAATGGCGGACTCAATGGAGAAGCATAAAGGAACACACTTCCGTTTTTCCGGAACATATGAAACCTATTATAACCTTACATATGCTCCTGACGGGACATTTCTCATGTATAAGGAAAAGAGCGATATCGTTGAGAATGAGCTCAGACACTGCGGTTACTTCACGATAGTTACTTCAGCATCCATGACTGCGGAAGAGGCAGTGACGATATACAAGTCCAGGGATGAGAACGAGAAGCTGTTCAGGGGAGACAAGTCGTATCTGGGAGATAAGTCCATGAGGGTTACCACTGACGAAAGGATGTCGTCAAAGATCTTCATTGAGTTCATCGCCCTCATCATCAGATGCAGATTCTACACTTATCTCAGGGACAAGTTTAAGGATGAGGGCTCAAGGCCGAACTGGTCGACGGTTCCTGCAGCCCTCAGGGAACTTGAGAAGATTGAGATGGCGAAGTGCTATGACGGGATATACAGGCTTGACCATGCTGTTACCAAAAAGCAGAAGGAAATCCTTTCCGCCTTCGGCATCAGTAATGATGACGTGAAGCTTGATGCAAAGGAAATAGGAACAATACTCACCATTCAGAAAAGGAAGAAGAAGGAGGAAGATGACTGATGGCCAGGATTAAGAATGCCGCTTCACTTGATGCCGAAAAGAAGGTAACGGATGCCAAGGTTAAATATGATTCCGCAGTCCAGGAACTCAAAGTTCTCATTGAGGAACGGAAGGAACTTCAGATGAAGGAACTGATGAGGGAGATGGAGAAAAGCGGCAAGAGTTTTGATGAGGTTATCCGTCTCATCAGGCTTTGAGGTTTAATTTTATGAGAAGTTCACAATGATATCACTTTTTTCAGATTTTGTTTCACAACGACATCATATGTCGCAGTAGGTATGCGAGAATGCAGTTATAGGAGATTGCTTTTATGGATAACCTGAAATTGATTGAAAGCTGTTTTCGTGGACTTGGACTGACAAGACTCCAGATCAGGACCATTATGGAGAAGGTTAACGAGTACATTTCATATAATCGTATGTCCGGTGCATTCGCAGAAAATGAAGAGGAAGGAGAATCTGTTGGCTTATTCAGGCAGTGCTAGTATAAATGGCTTCACACTGAAAAAGGTGAAAAGATTTTTTACCCAGGATGGATGTTATGCAAGTGCTGTTTTGTGTTACCGAGGTAAGAAAATCGGAGATTATGTCAATGAGGGCAGAGACGTGCCTTACTATCATTTTTTACCTGCAGAAGGGTACTCGGAGGAACGGATCATGGAGGTTCTGCTCTCTTTTCCCATAATCGTACGATATGAGCATGGAAAGAGTTACCCTCCGGTTTTCTGGGATATCGGAATCCTGGTGGATGGAATAATCCGACCGAATTCCATCCTGAAGAGTTTCCGGAAGGCTCAGAAGAACGGTAACATGATTGTGGTGGCATGCTCTGAATCTTTTGGAAAAAGCTTCATCTTTCCAGTAAGTTCTGATCTTGATGACAGTCAGGCTATAAACATTGCAATGGAGCTGTCGGAGAAATACGAGCCGGATATCAGGGATTTCCATTACACGGTTTACCGTAAGGCTGAAGACGCCAATATAATTATTGAAGGTGTGCCGGAACTGTCTTTTCCCGGACGGAGTGCTTCTGTATAATCCCACTCATGAGTGAATTACTGTACAGACCGGGTAAGCTTGTTTCCCGGTCAGTGAATGCTGAGAACAGGACAGGTGAGAAGGGACGGGGCTGTATGGCTTCTTCCGTGCTCGGGCCTTCAAGAAAGGGTTCTCCCTGTCTTTTAGATCTTGCTCCTGGAAGTGTTACTGAGCTTTGCGATATTCAGGGGCCCGGTATGATCAGGCACATCTGGATCACTGTTGATGACAGGACTGATGTGAAGAACCGTTTTCTGTTAAGGGATCTTGTTTTAAGGATGTACTGGGATGATGAGTCTTCTCCCTCCGTGGAGGTTCCTCTCGGTGATTTCTTCTGTAACGGCTTCGGGGAAACTTATCCCGTTTCATCATCCCTTGTCTGTGTTGCGCCTCTTCGTGGGTATAACTGCTACTTTGAGATGCCTTTTTCCTCACGTGCCGTCATTACCGTGGAGAATCAGCATGCGAATGCGGTTCCCGCATTCTTCTACCAGGTAGATTATACGCTTGGGGATGAGGTTTCTTCTTCAGATTTCCGTTTTCATGCTCTGTGGAGACGCGAGAATCCCACTGTTTTAAGGAAGGACTACACCATTCTTGATAACGTTAAGGGGCAGGGTGCCTACCTTGGGACTTTTTTGTCCCTTTCCACACTTTCAAGATACTGGTGGGGTGAAGGG
>JBJEWN010000163.1:0-3555 GCA_051885075.1 Bullifex sp. | reverse complement strand
ACATCGTCATCGAGTTCTGGACCCATGAGGATGTAAACCGTGCAGAGCTGGAGGACAGGTATGCGCGTGAGTTCATGGCTCAGCACCCGGAAGTTGAGATCAGGATAACAAGACAGTCTTCGACAAAGCTCATCGAACTTGTCCAGACCGCATTCGCGGCCGGTGAAGGTCCGACGATCTTCAATCTTTCGATAAATGATGAATACCCGTACATAGTGAACGGGCGGGTTGCACCGATGGACTATGAAGCCGCAGGCTTTAAGGACAGGAGAGATGTGGAGGATGCTTACCTTGATGGCATGATCGCACCCGTGATCTATAACGGGGAAGTGTACGGCCTTCCGCTTGAGCTTACCAACTGGTGCATCTTCATAAACAGGAAAGTATTCCACGATGCAGGCCTTGATCCGGAGAAGGACTATCCGAAGACATGGGAAGATGTGGTTGAGGTTTCCGAAAAGATCGTGAAAAGGGACGGCAATATCCTTACACGCCGGGGTTTCGACTTCCGTTATCCCTACTATCTGGAGTCGATGGTGCCGATGGTCGAGCAGCTTGGCGGAAAACTCATCAGTGATGACGGAAGGGAAGCAATAGTGGGTGAGGAAGCCTGGGTGACCTGGCTTTCGTTCATGCAGGAGTGGGGACCCAACGGCATGAACCTGGGATCCCCGACATACCGCAACGCCCGATCCCTCTTCAACAATGACAACGGTGACATTGCCATGGCAGTGACGGGACTTTATCAGGAAGCAAGAATCAGGAACGACAATCCCGGATTCTATGAGAGCGGGGAGTGGATGGTAGTCCCGTTTCCTGTCTTCGAAAATGCGGTGAACGATACTGCGAGCTGTTACTACGGTCACTACTACATGGTGAATGCGGATGCCGATGAAAAGACGCGCAAAGCTGCCTGGGAGTTCATTTCATACATGCTCTCCCACGGTGAGGAATATCTGGAAAAGGTTGCGATAATACAGCCGACCAAAGCGCTCTTTGAAAGTGAGACTTACAGGAACATGCCTTATGCCGATGTGTTCCGCTCGGACTTTGAACGGGGTCACATCGTCTACTACGGAGCTGCTTCCGGACAGATTCAGAGTCTTCTGCGCAGTGCCGTAGGCTCTGTCATGCTCCAGGGTGAAAGTCCCCGGAATGCATATCTCAAGCTCAAGAGCGCGGCACAGGAAGTGATAGACGAGGACAAATTATAACGAATCGCGGAACTGGGTCGGCGTCATCCCGTAGTAGCGCTTGAATATCTTTGCAAAGTAGCCGGGATTTGCAAAGCCGCAGCGCGGAGCGATCTCGGAGATGTTCACGCCTTCCTTTCTCATCATGTCGGTTGCCATGTTGAGGCGGTACCCGTTGAGATACTGGAGGAAGTTTATTCCTGTCACTTCCTTGAACAGGGTTGAAAGATGGTTTTCCGACAGCTTCACGAAAGCTGCGGCATCGGAAAGCCCGATCGGCTTTTCATAGTTTTCCTTAATGAAATTCACGGCGCAGCTGATCTGATGGTTGTGGAAGTCGGTCGGAAGACTGATCCTCATCGTGCCTTCTTCCTGCTTTTCCGCGCTGTGCTCCTCCCTGATGCGCTCTGCAAGACGCCTGCACACGCTCTCCAGCTCCTCATCATCCACGGGCTTTTCAAGGTAATCGTAGAGGCCGAGCTGGATGGCTTTCCTTGTGTATTCAAAGTCGGTGTAGCCTGAGAGCACTATCGCATTCTGGTCTACTGAAGGACACTTTGAAAGCATCGTAAGCCCGTCCTGAAGGGGAAGGCGGATATCGGTAATGATGATGTCAGGTCCCGTTTCCTTTATGAGCCGTTCCCCGCTGACACCGTCCTCGGCAGTGCCGGTTACCGTAATGCCAAGCTTTGACCAGTCGAAGGCACTTACCAGTTCCTCGAGCATTATCCTTTCATCCTCAATTATTACCATCGTCAGTGTTTCCATCAGCTTCCTCCACAGGGGTCACGATAGTGACCGTGAACCCGGCTCCGGGTTCCGTCTCAATATCAAAAGTAAAATCATCCTTGTACCTGAGGTCAAGTCTTTTGTAAATATTGTAAAGTCCCACATGGGACGTGTCCTTCAGCAGGTTCGGATCCCTGAACTCGGGAAGGTACTCCATTCCCGCTCCGTTGTCGGAAACCTTCACATGGAGTCTTGAATCGGAAACGGATATGTCAATATCGATGTTAACACTGCCGTTCTGCGGTTCAAGGCCATGAACCACTGCATTCTCCACAAGCGGCTGGATCATGAGTTTCGGTGTAATGATCCTATCAGTTTCCACACCGTTGGTGTTGACTTTATAGGTAAGCTTCTCGCTGAAGCGGATCTTCTGAATTGCCAGATAGCTCTCGGTTAAGGAAATCGACTCGGAAAGAAGGCATGTGGATGAGTGGTTCTTCAGCGATGACCTCAGAAGCTTGCCAAGCTGGAGTGATATTGTGTATATCTCGCTCTCACCATGGAGTTTTGCCAGTGCCTTGATAGTGTTGAGCGTGTTGAAGATGAAGTGAGGATTTAGCTGGCTTTCAAGAGCCTTGCGCTCAGCTTCGGCAGCTTTTGCTTCCTCCTCGCTTCTGCTCTGTATCAGGTAGATGATCTTGGTCACCATGGTGTTGAACGATGTCGACAGCTGATCGAATTCGGTAATGCCGGTTTCCCCAAGGTAGATGTTGAGGTTTCCTTCCTCTATGTACTTCATGTTCGATATCAGCGTGTTGACACGCTTTGATATCGAATGGGAGAAAACCACCGATAGTATTACCGATACGACTGAGCCCAGCAGGAGTGCAAGCAGGGCTGAGAGGAACATCCTCTGGCTGTTTCCCTTGTATATGTCGGTATCAATGTATCCGATGATGGAGAAGGTGCCGGAAGGAAAGTGGTAGTAGTACTTTTTCGCATTTTCGTTCGTCAGGAACGGAAAGCGGTCAAAGCTTCCGTAGCTGTTGGGGTGGTTGAGGGAGAATGCCTGATAGAGCGAGTTGTCCACCAGCAGAACATCCCGGAATATGGACCCGTTGGTCAGCTCCGGGATGACGGCTTCAGTGTATACATCGATGATGACGTAGCCCAGGATTGCTTCATCCGCTCCAAAGACGTTTCTGAGAATTGAAAAGAGGATCTGCTCCCCGTCCTCGTTGATCCTGTGATCCCCGATGAAGATGAGTGACTGCCTGCCGAGATCACGTCTTGTCGTGGCTTCGGCGATGATGTTCTTCCTGTTCCACTCGTTGCCCTGGATTCTCGTGTCATACTCGGATGGAAAGATACCGGACGATATTCTTATTTTTCCGCTTTTCGAGACTATGTGGACATCGGCATGTTTAAGTGCATCGGTAATGACTGTGTACATCATGTTGTAAATTGAGGTCAGTTCACTGTCCGACAGAACATCATCTTCCAGTGATGATATCACGCGTTCATCGGTACTCAGCGTGTATGCGGTATGCCTGTACTCCTCCATCTTCTTCTCAACCAGCATCCCGTCAGATTTGATAAGAACCTTTGCCTGCTCCTCAAGCGCGCTTGTAAG
>JBJEWN010000162.1:0-3564 GCA_051885075.1 Bullifex sp. | reverse complement strand
TCGGCAATTCCGGAGCCAAGCGCCGTGTAGAGCCAGTCCATCAGAATGTCTATGAACGGCTGAAGAACACCGAAGAGCTGCACTATGGCAAATATGAATGTAAAGCAGGGAACAAACGCAACAAGGGTGGAATATACGAGTCCCGATGCGAGAATCGGCACATTATCCTTACTGAGGCTGTCAAATGAACGCATCACTATGAAGCCGATGTCACGGATCCAGGCGATCAGGCGCTCCCTCAGCCCGTTTTTCTGTTCCTCATCCATTCAGCTTACTGACCTTATCAAGGAGCCATGAACCGATGTATTCCATCGTCTCCTTCCTGTCCGTCTCATTCAGTACTTCATGACGGGCCCCCGGTATGAGCTTAAGGGTAACGTCCCTGAGCCCCGCATCACGGTAAGCTTTGGTAAATTTCCTGACCCCCTTTCCGTAGTCCCCGACAGGATCGGCATCACCGGAAATGACCAGAACGGGAAGGGATGGGGAAATTTTTTTCATAAGTTTCCGGTCATTGGCGGTTTCAACTCCGTCAATCAAATCTGCATAAAACACGGACGAGCATACAAAACCGCACAGCGGATCCGCAATGTACTTATCCACGGCATCAGGATCCCGGCTGAGCCAGTCAAACGGAGTCCTTGCGTCCTTAATCCTGGCTCCGTAGGAACCGAATGTCAGCTTATCCATCTTCTGATTGGGCATCCGCGGACCGATCTTTCTGGCAGCGGAAAGCGCAAGTGCCTTACCGACTCTGCCGATAAGACCTTTGCCGCAGCCTGAGCCCATGATGATGAGACCGTCGAAATCCGCACTGTGCATGGTTATGACGGTACGGGCCATGAATGAGCCCATTGAATGTCCCATCATATAGTGGGGAAGCTGGTCATATTCGCCCATTATCACACGGTCGAGTTCAAATGAATCGCGGGAAACCGTCTGCCATCCGTCATGGTCGGCAAACCACCCTTTCTCATCCTCTTCCTTTGTAAAGCCGTGTCCTCTGTGATCCTGTGCATATACAACGAAACCGAGGGAGTTCATGTAAGCGGCAAATTCATCATACCTCAGTGAATGCTCAGCCATTCCATGAAGTATGTGAAGTGTCGCGACAGGCTCTGATTCAGGCAGCCACACTCTATAAAACAGTCTGTGATCATCACGCAGCGTCAAAAAACGTTCTTCCATCAGAATACTCCGGTTTTTCAGTCTCATCCCTCGTAATTTTTATAATAAATAAATATAAGGGTTTTCTCAATGGTAATTATTCCGTTTTTGTTTTCCATATGTCATTGCATTCTTAAATGCGGAGCCTTATCATGAACCATTATGGAAGGACCTGTTTTCGTAATATCGGACATCCATTCGGATGGGGAGGCACTCAGCTTTGCCATTGAAAGGGCTGAGGAACTGAACTCATCACTTCTTCTCATTGCCGGAGACCTGGTTCCGTCAGGACCACACTTTGCCTTTTTGCTTCAGAGTGCACCGTTTCCCTATGTATGTGTCAGGGGAAACTCAGACAGCGTCCGCGACTTCAGGGATCTGTCCATGGCCCCTCCTCCGGCATTCACACTGCGTGAAATCTTCGGCAGGAGTGCCGTCATGACCCACGGGCACCTGTTTGATGATTACCCGGTACCGCTGAAAAAGGGAGACATAATGATAACGGGACACACCCATGTTCCTGCACTGTATGAAGATGCAGACGGTGTGATAAACCTTAATCCGGGAAGTCTTTCCCGTCCAAGGGGCCCCGAAGGACCGACCTATGCGGTTATTTTCCCCGACAGGATCGATTTATTCACTGTCGGAGGAAGGCGAACGGATACTTTCGATCTCAGCCATTGCCCTGTCATATCCTGAGAGCAGACGCACTCCCGAAAGCTCGGATCCGTCTTCACGGATCCAGTCGGTGAAGAGGGACGGGATTTCCTCCCTTGGACCTCTTTTTTCATCGTATGCCTTGACGCTTTCAAGCCCGATCGCAAGCAGTTCCTTAGCACGGAAACAATCGTATTTCACACTCATCAATGCCTGTTTCAGAAAGAAAAGTCTGTCAGGAGTGTGCCTGAACAGTTTTTCAAAAACAAGAGCGACAGGATAAAGATGTCCTGTACCAAGGGTCATGAATGCATGGGTGTATACCCTGATGTACGCTGCGGCATAACCCATATCATAAGCACGGTACTTCTTCGAAAGCCCCAGAATGAGATCGGGCCAGCAGCTGTCACCTTCTCCGTAAAGCTGAAAAATGCACTCGCCAAGTGCCCCTCTCAGGTCAATGGTGACGGGACGGCCTGAAAGCGTGAGCTGACGGTCAAAGCCCTTTGCAACGCTTTCTCCGATGCCCTTCTTCTGCCCGATGAGGGAAATGATCCGCATGACCTCCCCCTCATCCGCGTTTTTAAGCTGCGGATATGTGAACGGAAGATCATCACACTGCTTAAGGGCTGAAAGCAGGAGTCCCGTTTCGGATGGGGATAGACCGTAAAGGCAGCACGCTTGGGTAAAACGCACTATCCTGTCAGGAGAATAGAAACCGAGGGCAGAGCCTAATGCCATGCACTCCATGAAACCGGGACAGAGGCTGCCCTTTCCGTTTTTCCTCATGCATGAAACCGCGCACTCAGGACATGCCGGCTCCGTGGAATCCGTCCTGCGGTTCAGTTCATCCCCGCTTAGGTGAAGGGTTCTGGGATCCTTAAGGGGCGAAAACCCGCCGGACACGATCCAGCCGTCGGAAAAGGCTTTTCTTATCAGGACGGAAGAGCCCTCCCGTCTCAGGTTCCTCAATGCCTTTGATGATGCAATGCGCTTCTGGACCTGCGGGGGATCCGTAACATGTATTTCACTTTCCGGTACTATGATCGCTTTTAAGTTCCTCATTCCGAAGAGGGCACCTAGCGTGCAGCCCAGATATTCACCGGTGTCACTGGAGAAGACTGCTGCAGGATAAACACACTTTTCCCCTGCTTCCCCGATTGCCAGCATTATTTCACCGTTTCCTTCCGACAGTATCTCAAAAGCATGGAGATGGCTGTGCGACCTGAGCTGTTCGCACGTCATTACACTCATCTCGCCGCGCCGCAGGGAGATGTATGAAAGCTTTCTCGCATTGCCTTTTATGACAAGGGCGGAAATACCGTCATCCTTAAGGGATGAAAATACCGATGAACAGCCGCGGAGGTATGTCACCTTACCATCGTAAAGGGAGGTAAAGACGGCAATGAAACCGGGCGAGGCGCTCCTTTTTTCAAGCGGGACAAAGACTATTGATGATGGATCATGAAGAGACAGGGCAAGAGCGAGGGCTTTTTTATCCGTTTCAAGTCCTTCCTTTTTCACCGTCTGTTCCGTCAGGTCAGCTGTCAGGATCGTTATTTCCATGGCAGTAAGATTAATGTGAAATATGGAAAATATCAATTGCACGAAAAGGCCTCCGGTGCGATGATAAAGACATGGCAACTGGAGATGAAGACCTCCGCGACAAGAACAGAGGCCATAAAGCAAAGGGTGAAAAACGTTATTCGGCCTGGAACGACCGTTTCGGACATGAGGATT
>JBJEWN010000161.1:0-3574 GCA_051885075.1 Bullifex sp. | reverse complement strand
TCTATTCCTATTAAACCATAAACCTCCTCTGCTGATAGACGAAGTTCAGTATGCACCCGGCATTCTGAGATACCTCAAAATGCATGCAGACAGAACCAGGAAAAAAGGTCAGTTTGCACTTACCGGTTCACAGGCTTTTGAGCTGATGAAAGGCGTAAGCGAAACACTTGCAGGAAGGATGGCTGTCGTTGAACTCAAGGGGTTATCACTCAGGGAAATCCACAATGTACGGTACACAAAGCCATTCATCCCTGATGATGCATATATTGAGGAAAGGAGTGAAATGCTCACACAGTACCCTGATATCTGGAAGACGATCCACAGAGGCTCGATGCCCGAACTTCAGAACGAATCAATAAACTGGGAACGCTACTACTCCTCATATATAAAAACCTATATTGAACGTGATGTCAGGCAGATTCAGAATATTTCCGATGAACTGAAATTCATCAGATTCATTACGGCTCTGGCTGTCAGATGCGGGGAACTTCTCAACATTAATTCCATCGCAAATGACGTCGGAACAAGTGCGGAAACAGTAAAGAGATGGATTTCCATTCTACAGGCTTCCGGCCTCATATTCCTGCTTGAGCCATATTCCTCAAATGTCCTGACAAGAATCGTGAAAACACCGAAAGTGTACTTCTTTGACACAGGACTTGTATGCTACCTTGCAAGATGGACCTCAGAGGAAACAGCCAGAACAGGTGCCCAGGCAGGAAATATCTTTGAAAACTTTGTGGTATCGGAAATATTCAAAAGCCACCTGAATTCCGGAAAGACACTTTCCTCAATGTATTTCTACAGGGACAGGGACGGTAAGGAAATAGACCTTCTCATCGAAGAAGACGGAAGGCTTTACCCTGTTGAAATAAAGATGACAGGAAATCCGGACAAGTCCATGGGAAGGCATTTCTCCGTACTGAAAAACATAAAGGACAGGCAGGTACAGCCGGGAATCATCCTGTGCATGTATGAGAGGAAAACATATCTTGCAGAGGACATCATTGCCCTCCCGATAACATATATCTGATTCTCCTAGCCTTCCAGGACCCTTATCACCTCAGGCAGCAGCTGCTTCTTTCTGGAAAGCACTCCGGGGAGGCTGAACACACCCTTCTGAGTCTCCTCATATGCAAAACGGTAGCTGTTCCTGTATTCCGTTGCAAAGAGAATGCTGTTGCTGGTAAGGACGTTGGTGACGAGGAGCATTGCCCACTCAAGTCCTTCCTTATTCAGCTTGTCATAGAGCGCCCTGATGTAGGTTTCGGTCATATCGGAAGCATCATCAAGAGTCGTGACCTCCATCTGGCCGATACCGAACCTGACTCCGTTTTCAGTGTAGCTCTTGAAGTCAGAGGATATCGCCTTTTCAGGATCAGAGGAAGAGAGGGAGGAACCTTTGCTGAAAAGCTCCCTGCCGAAAGCTTCGAATTCCACACATGCGATCTGACAGAGTTTTTCGACCGCATTCCTGTCAAGGGACGTGGTCGTGGGGCTTTTGAGCATCACTGTATCGGAAGCGATACCGGCAAGCAGGACCTTTGCAGTGACGGGATCGATTTCAGTGCGGAAGCGTCCGAACTGCTCAAAAACAATCGTGCATGTTGAACCCACTGGCATTGCCGTGATCGCAATGGGATTGCGTGTCTTGGGTGCATCAAGCCTGTGGTGGTCAATTATCTCAACGATCTCGGCATCCTCAATTCCGGTTACCGACTGAGATGCCTCGTTATGATCCACCAGAATGATCTTTGTCCTGGGCTTTTCAAGGAAGCACCTTCTCGTGATGAATCCCCTGAAGGAACCGTCTTCCTTACCGAACACGGGAAGTCCGCGCTTGTCACTGTCGGCCAGGATTCCCTTTGCAGTGTCAAAGAGCATGTCTTCAGTTATCAGAGTGTCCCTGCTTTCCCTCATGAGGGTTTCAACCTTGACTGAAAGCCTCATGAGTCTGATGGTCTCAGCAGTATCCTCATGGGAAGCATACACAAAGCCTTTGAAAGAGGAGAAATCAATGTCGGAAAGACTGTCTTCCTCAACACCGGTGAGTATGAGCCCCGGGAGCTGCTCCCTGATTGCTTCCGCAATGTGGTCATTCCTGCACCCTACAACCAGAACAGGCTTTTCCTTACACTCCTTTAAGCGCTTTCTGAAAACGGAGAACCTCATTGCGCCCACCATTATGGGAGCCGTGAATGAATCCGATTCACCGCGTTTTATCACGAAGCCCTTCACTACCCGCCTTATGTTGTTGAAATCGAGACTGTAGACAGGGCGTGAATCGCAGTTTTCCCTGAGGAAGTACTTATTTATGTCATCAACGGAAAGAAGTCCCCTGAACTCTCCGTTCTTCATCAGCGGAACAACTGAAGGATTAGCCTGGTTGTACATGTTTACAAGCTCGTATATGGGATCTTCCGGCTCAAGAATGAGGGACGGCCTTTTAACCACATCGCTTACTTTCGTGAAAGTATCCTTGAGAAGATGAAGGGGGTTCAGTCCGAGTCTTTCGAAGAGCCCCCTGCTCAGCCTGTTCATACCTCCCAGCGTGCACGGAATGTATTCATTCTCACTGTCAGTCTTATTCTTCAGCACTGCATAGGAATATGCCGCAGCAACCGAGTCCATGTCGGGATTTCTGTGACCCGTGATGTAGATTCTGGCCATCTTCACCTCTTCAGCGCTAAATGATACAATACCGGGTGAATATTAACAAGGAGGTGCATTATGGCAAAAGTCGTGGTTGCCAATGATCATGGAGCGGTTGAACTTGCACAAAGGCTCATTGAACATCTTAGGGAAAGAGGATATGAGGTAAATTACCTCGGTACTGATAAAAACGAAAGCGTCGATTACCCCGACAAGGCCAAGGAAGCATGTCTTGAGTACCTCAGGGGAGGTTATGAATTCGGTATCCTGCTCTGCGGAACCGGTATCGGCATCTCGATTTCAGCAAACAAGATCAGGGGAATAAGGTGTTCACTGCTGGCAGACTGCTACTCCGCTGAACTCACGAAGAGACATAACAACCCCAATTTCATCGCCTTCGGAGGCAGGGTCGATTACAAAGATGATCCAGTGAAGATGCTTGATGCATTCCTCGATGCGGAATTTGAAGGAGGAAGGCATGAAAGAAGGATTGAAAAGATGATGGCACTGGAGGAACTCTGTTTCTGACATACTTCGAATGATGCTGGATGGACTTTTCCTGCATGTTATCACAACAGTATGGGGCATACCCCATACTGCATCAGCCTTTGGAAAAGATCGTATCACGCAGACACTCAAAGTCGCAGCACTGACATTTTCCGTTTTCACATACAGAATCAAAAAATGTCTGCCGTACAGGTCCAAGTAAAACTCTTAAGCAAGATTACACTCTCCAAAACCGTATAAATTTCCGGAAAAAAAAGAGGCTTCAGGGATAGTTGTGGGTAAAGCAGAGGAAAAGTAAGGAAGATAAGCAGTATTGAAAATAGCCATGTATTTAACCTAAAGTGTTAATCGACCAAAACAACACGGGAGGATAAATAATGGCTACAGTGAATACATTGTGCAGAAAGCTTCTTAA
>JBJEWN010000160.1:0-3590 GCA_051885075.1 Bullifex sp. | reverse complement strand
TCAGGTGCCCAAATCGTTGCAATGGGGCTTGACGTCACTACGAAGGTGACGCTGGATGAGGGAGTTTATGAGAGGATTAAGGGGATGAAGGAGTCATTATACAAGCACCTCCTTCTTGACCAGCTTGCCTTCTACATAAAGTCAAACCTGACCCATAACGGTACCATGCCCCACATGCATGACCCATGTACGATCGCATATCTTGCGGACCCCGGAATGTTTTCACTTGAGCGTCATCAGGTCCATGTGGAAACGAAGGGGGAGCTTACATACGGACGCACAGTCACCGGAGGTGTGGATGAGAGCTCACCCGTGAGCTTCGGAGTTGACTGCGACAGCGAAAGATTCTGGAGCCTCTTCTTCAGATCGGTTAATAACCTTAAGTGAAGGCAATTGTAAAAAAGGGATAAAATCAATAAGCTTGACGCATGATAATCGGTGTATACGGACTTGGAAGGTTCGGTTCGTTCTGGGCATCGCTGCTTGCACGTCATCCCTATAAGGATTCCCGTGTCGTGGCATACTCCAGGTCAGGCCACAACCTTCCCTTCGGAGTTGAAAGCGTGAGTGAGGATGAGGTCCTTCAGTCTGACATCCTCTTCTTCTGTGTTGCCATTTCATCCTTTGAGGATGTGCTTAAGCGTGTATCGGGAAGGATAAAGAAGGGGGCGGCCGTACTTGACACATGCTCAGTCAAAACCTATCCCGCACTCTGGATGGAAAAGCACCTTTCAGGACAGGGCCTGTCCCTTATCGCAACCCATCCCATGTTCGGACCGGACAGCGCCAGGAACGGCATAAAGGGGCTTCCCATCGTGATGTGTCCCCTTGCCGGATGCGACGGAATATATGATGAACTGAAAGACTACTTTTCCTCGATCGGACTTGATGTGCTGGAAATGACTCCGCGCCACCATGACAGGGAAGCCGCATACTCCCAGGGAGTCACCCACTTCGTGGGTCGCACCCTCCATGAGCTCGGAATGTGCCCGACCCCGATAGCCACCCAGGGGTACCGCTCACTCATGACGATCGTCGAGCAGACGTGCAATGACCCGATAACACTGTTTTATGATCTTCAGCGCTACAATCCCTATGCCAGGGAGATGAGACTCTCCCTTCAGGTTGCCATTGAGAAAGTGCTGAACACCCTGGCTGAGCAGGAGGAGGAAATCCGTTGAACGTCTGTGTCTATACACTGGGCTGCCGTCTCAATCAGTGTGAGAGTGAGGCTATAGGAGACAGCTTCGTGCGTGAAGGATTCTCGGTCGTTTCAGAGGATAAGGATGCTTCGCTGTACATAGTCAATACCTGTACCGTTACAAGCAAGGCCGAGCAGAAGGCAAGGCGCATGATAAGGCTGTTTTCAAAAAAGGCCGATGCAGTCGTCGTAACCGGATGTTATGCAGGAATGAACGCTGAGGAAATAAAGGCTCTGGGTGACAATGTCACAGTGGTTCCGCTTGTGAAGAAGGCATCGCTCCTGGAGCTTGCATCCCATGTAAAGACGTCCCTCATGGCAGGGCATAGCCTGCCGGAGAGCGTTGAATCATTCGCTGACCACGATGCTTCCCCCTTCAGTTACCGTGCCGAGTCCTTTTCCTACCACTCCAGAAGCTATCTGAAGATACAGGAAGGGTGTGACAATGAGTGCGCTTACTGCCGTGTGCATGTGGCAAGGGGCAGGAGTCAGTTCCTGGAGAGACCTGAGGTGATAAGGAGGGCGCTTGAGCTGGAGAATGCGGGTTTTTCCGAGATCGTGCTCACCGGTGTCAATCTCACGATGTATGACCATGAAGGGGAGGGCCTCGGCGGAATGCTTCTTGAGCTTCTGCCTCAGCTGAAACAAAGCACAAGAATAAGGCTGAGCTCGATGGAACCAGACCACATCGATGAAAAACTCATAGAAGCGTGCGCGGACGTGCGCATGCATCCGCACTTCCACATTCCGCTCCAGAGTGCCAGTGACAGGGTGCTTAAGAGGGTAAACAGAAAGTATTCCGCTTCCCACCTGGAGTGGGTCATAAGGGAACTCAGACGTGTCAAGGATGATCCGTTCATCGCATGTGACGTCATCACCGGGCTTCCGTCTGAAACGGATGAGGACTTTGAGATAACAAGAAGGTTCCTTGTTGATGAAGGCTTTGCAGCCCTCCACGTCTTTCCTTTCTCCCCGCGTCCCGACACTCCGCTTTCAAATCCCCGCGACAGGGTTGAGGAAAGAGTCCGTGACGAGCGTGCCGCAGTCCTGCGTACGCTTTCATCCCGGCTGACGGAGTCATACATATCCCGACAGATAGGAAAAAGGGGTGAAGTGCTGCTTGAAAACAGGAAGGACGGTGCATTCTACGGTACTACAGGAAACTATCTCAAGGTCCGCATTGAAAACGTACCTGCATTCGCCAGGCTCGGACAGCTCTTTGAAGGAAGGCTGAAAGCTAAGGGAGTGTTCGAGCTTGACTAGGAAGAATGCTGACTTTGACAGTCCTGAAGTAAGAAAGACGATAATAAAACTGGCCATCCCCATGATCGCGGCTCAGTTCGTCAGCCTGCTCTATTCGATCGTGGACAGGATGTTCATAGGACATATCCCCGGTGTGGGCCAGGCTGCCCTCACAGGGGTCGGACTGTGCTTCCCGATAATTCAGATTGCAAATGCGTTCAACCACCTCTGGGGCTTTAACGGAGGTGCACCCCTTTCCTCTATCGAGCGCGGACGGGGAGACACTGAGGAAGCGGGGATGATTCAGGGAAACTCATTCGTCATGCTGATCCTTACGGGGCTTGTAATGACGGCACTGTCCATTATTTTCACATCACCCATACTCCGCCTCTTCGGTGCAAGCAGCGTTACCGTCACTTATGCTTCCTCCTATCTCAGGATCTACTCCCTTGGCTTTGTCTTTTCGCTGGTGTCCACAGGCATGAATGCCTTCATAAACAGCCAGGGCTTCTCAAAGACCGGAATGATGACGGTGGTAATAGGTGCCGTGCTAAACTTTGCCCTTGATCCTCTCTTCATCTTTGTTTTCGGCTGGGGCGTTTCGGGAGCTGCGGCCGCAACGGTCATTTCCCAGGCTGTATCCGCCCTCTGGGTATACATTTTCCTTGTTTCTGACAGGCCTCAGATAAAACTTGAAAAGCGATTTCTTGCACTTGACGGAAAAAGGGTGGAAAAGATTGCCGTTCTCGGGCTTTCCGGCTTTACCATGGGAGCCACCAACTCAGCCGTCCAGATAGTTTGCAACCGCATGGCATTCATGTACGGAGGAGACCTGATGGTGGGAGCCATGACGATCATCAATTCCGTGCGGGAGATCTTCTCAACTCCGGTCGGAGGCCTGACAAGCGCCTCAAGTCCCGTGATGAGCTACAACTATGGGGCAAGGCGATACGACAGGGTCAGGAAGGCATGTGATTTCGCAATTCTTTCCGGAGCGGTTTTTTCCCTTGTCTTCACGCTTGCAGTCGAACTTTTTCCTTCCGTGTTTACAATTATTTTCACGGGTGATGCAGCCCTTACGGAAGTTACCGTAAGGGCGATGAGGATTTACTTCTGTCTCTTTCTCTTCATGTCACTTCAGCAGGTT
>JBJEWN010000159.1:0-3622 GCA_051885075.1 Bullifex sp. | reverse complement strand
GTATAATTGACAGTCGTGCTTGCCGGGTTATAAAGCAGAGTGCCGTGATATGTAATGAGACAGGCGAGAACGCAATCATCTCCCATGCAGGGGGTGCAGGCGGAGGAAGTGCCACGCTTACTCCATATGCAATATCCTTCATGGAAAAGTACGATAAACTTCAGAAGGAAGTGGAAGAGTTCACACGCCTTAAGTTCGGGGAAATCTATGAAGCTTAAGAAGCACTGGCTCCTTCCTTTCATAATCATATTCATAGTATCAGTACTGCTTTCATTCCAGCTTGGAAGGTATTCCCTTTCACCCCTGACCGTAATCAAAGGATTACTTGGCTTTCAGGTTTCACCTCAGGCAAAGAGCATCATATTCAGTTTAAGAATGCCCAGAATAGTGATATCCCTCTTTATAGGAGCAGGACTTGCCCTTGCAGGGCTGGTCTATCAGGGGATATTCCAGAACCCGATGGTATCACCGGACATGCTTGGCTCCACAAGCGGGGCAGGATTCGGTGCTGCCCTTGCAATCCTGCTTGGCATGAACTACTTCTCAATCACTGTCACAAGCTTTCTGTTTGGTCTGTTTGCAGTTGCGATAGTTCTGTTAATTGCAAGGAATGTCAAAGGAAACCCTACTCTTACTCTTGTACTTGCAGGAATGATGGTGTCTTCAGTGTTTTCAGCACTAATAAGTTTTGTAAAGCTTGTTGCAGATCCCGAAGAATCCCTTCCCCAGATAACATACTTCCTCATGGGATCCATGAGCAGTGTGAGGGCTGAGGATATTGCTCCCACGGCAATCCTAATCACACTTGCAGTAATCCCCATAGTAATATTCCGATGGAGGCTGAACGTGATGACGCAGGGTGAAGAGGAAGCAAAGGCGCTTGGAGTTAATACCAAAGCCTTAAGATATGTCTGTATAGTTTCTGCCACAGTCATTACAGCAACAGCCACATCCCTCTGCGGCATGATAAGCTATGTGGGACTGGTAATACCGCACCTTGTAAGGATGGTCCTTGGTTGTGATTACAGGAGGACAGTTCCTGCATCAATACTCCTCGGATCATCATTCATTCTGCTGGTGGATACGGTTTCGAGGACACTTACCACAGTTGAACTCCCGCTTGGAATACTCACATCCCTCATCGGTGCACCGTTCTTCCTTTATCTCATAATAAGGGAGGGCAGGAAAATATGATTCTCGAAGTAAAAGACCTGTCATTCTCCTATGGGAAGAAGGAAACACTTAAAAACATTAACCTTCAAGTGGAAAGCGGTGAAACAGTCGCCCTGCTTGGAAAAAACGGAAGCGGCAAGAGCACACTGCTTAAAAACATCCTCTACCTGCTTACTCCATCATCAGGAGAAATAACCGTTGACGGTAAAGATGTTTCATCAATGAGCATAAAGGAAAGGAGCAGACTCCTTTCCTACATACCTCAGGAGAGCAGGAACATCTACTCCTACTCAGTACTTAGTTACGTACTGATGGGTGTTACCCCTACCCTTTCAACACTCTCATCCCCGAAAGACAAGGATGAGGATGCAGCTCTCAAAGCACTCGATTTCTTCGGGATCAGGGACCTTAAGGACAGGGACATAACCACATTATCAGGTGGAGAAAGACAGCTTGTCACTGCGTCACGTGCACTTGTGGGAGGTTCCAGAATACTTTTATTTGATGAGCCGACCTCAGCTCTTGACTATGGCAATTCAGAGTGTCTTTTAAACCTTATTAAGAAACTCAGCAATAACGGATATATTTCCATCATATCAATGCACAGCCTTACGGAAGCACTCAACACTGCATCCAGAATCGTCCTGATGAAAGATGGAATGATAATCTTCGGCGGAAGTGTGGAAGAGCTTATAAAAACCGATATCCTCAGCGACTACTACGGAACATCAATCACGGTTGAATATTACAAAGGACAGTACATCGTCCTTAAGGGAGAGCGTGATGTGGTGGAGTGATGAGAAAATAAGATTATATGAGAAAGCGGCGTCCGCTTCCTCATTCCATAAGGACCTTGCATCCATTATCATAACTCACCTTGAAAAAGGAGAATCAATTGTTGAGCTTGGCTGCGGGCTTGGTTACATCACAAATGAACTTTACACAAGAGGATTTGATGTTACAGGTTTGGACACGGATGAAAAAGCAATAAGCTTTGCAAAAGAACATTTCCCATCCTCCCGTTTCATGCTTGCTGATGCTTACGGCGCACCTATCATAAAGGATGTGGCACTTGCAGTATTCTTCGGGAGGATCAGGGAAGAAGACAATCTGGATGTGCTTCTCTCATCATGCACGGAAAAGCTCATCTACATTCAGAACGAACATGCTGGCTCCGGTGATACCGATTATGCGAAAAGCCTTGAAACGGAAGAGTACCTTAAATCAAGAAACGTTAATTATACTCTCTCCCTTCACAGACTTTCATTCAACCAGCCCCTCTCCTCTGCTGAGGAAGCTGAAAGCTTCATCAAAGAGAACTATAAAAACCGGAAAAACAAAACATCAATTGAAAAGACTGACGATGGCTATATTGCCATCAACAGAAAGGCATTCGGCCTTTTTGTAATTCACAAGGAGGATAAATGAAAAAACTTACTCTGGTTTTCGCAGTACTTCTGATCTCAGTTACCGTACTGTTCGCACAGGGTGCCACTGAAGAGGCAAAGGCTGAGGAGACCTTCGTTTTTACCGATGATCTGGGACGCGAAGTGACACTTCCCGTTCAGATAGACAGGGTCGCACCCAGCGGAAGCATGGCAAGTGCATGTCTGCTTGCCTTTGATCCCGATCTATTTGTAGGTGTAACCTCAAAGCCTACCACAGTTGAAACAGAGTTCTTCGGAAGCGCTTACGCATCCCTTCCCGTTCTCGGAACCTTCTACGGAAAGAAGGCAAACCTCAACAGGGAAGCACTCATCGTGGCAGCTCCTCAGGTCGTCATGGACGTTGGGGAAATCAAGGGAAGCACTGCCGACATGATCGATGACCTTGATAAACTTTCAGCTGATATCGGAATTCCCGTAATCTTCATTGAAAGCTACCTGAAGGGCATCGGAAACACGTTCTCACGCATGGGAGAAGCACTCCACAGGGAAGAAAGAGGAAATGAACTTGCCGCTTTCGCACAGGATGCAGTTGATTACGCACTTTCAATAGCATCCAAGGTAACTGATCCTGCTGACTTCTACTATGCAACGAACCAGGATGGCCTTGGAGCAATTCCAAGGGGTAATTTCCATGCTGAAGTACTTGAGACGGTTGGCGGCAACAACGTTGTTGACACGACGATTTCAAGCGGAAACAACCAGATTTCCCTTGAAGAGCTTTACAAACAGAATGTGGAAATGATTTTCGTCCTTGAGGAGAGTGCATATGATGCTATTACCACAAAGAGTGAATGGTCATACCTATCTGCAGTGCAGACGGGGAAAGTATATAAGGTTCCCAATGTACTCTTCCCCATGATCGATGCACCACCCTCAGTAAACAGGATCATCGGAATCTACTATGCCGCATCAAAGCTTTATCCTGAGCTTAATACAGAAGACTTCCTTGCAAAGGCTGAAGAGTTCTACTCCCTGTTCTACGGTCATACACTGACTGAAGC
>JBJEWN010000158.1:0-3630 GCA_051885075.1 Bullifex sp. | reverse complement strand
TACCTGGACATCAGGGAAAAGGACAATCCGTATAAGGACTTCCTCACTTCGTACCTTAACAGGTGCTTTTCCCATACCGCAGTATCCGGTATCGATGAACAGTTGAAACGGGATAATGCATTACTGAAATCCGGTGTGGTGAGCGATGGTGAGAAGAAGAGCCGCAGCGAAGAGACAAAACCATCATACCTGGGGTGGGACAACCGGAAGAGACGGGAGGAACTTGCACTCAGGATCGAAGGGCAGAAGGCTGAGAGAACCGATCTTCTGCTACGCATGAAGGATGCCGAGCAGAAGATTTCGAAGGCAAACAGAACCGTTTCCCTTCTGGAACAGCTTGCTGAATTCGAAAGCTGGAAGGACATCGACACTTCCCCCTACGAGGAAAGGATCGATGAAGTTACACGGAAGAGGAAGGAATTCCTCATGCAGCATAAGGATCTGGAGGAAAAGGAAAAACTTAAAAAGCGTGAGGAAGAAAGGAAAACACTGCTTGATGAGGAAAACTACCGCATAGCCGGTAACATCAGGGAGCTTGAAAACAGACTTTCACTTCTGAATGAGAAAGCATCAGGTTTCAGGACAAAACTCTCAGCACTGGATCATGACACTGCAGAATGCATGGACGTCTTCCTTGCATCCGCACCTGAATGCCGCCTCATCACTGATCTTGACGGCATCAGGATAACCCATGACAGGATCTCATCAGAACTCAGAAATGAATGCGAAGCTGCTTCCGCAGCTGAGGCAAAGGCCAGAAGGGAACTGGAGCACAGAATGCAGGCCTTCATCAATCCGCCGGTCAGGCAGGGTGAGGAAGCCCTCTCCTGGCAGGGAGAGTACGGGGACCTCGTCCCTGAAGCCGATAACCTTTCAGACTTCGAGGCCGTGTATCTGAAAATCAAGGATGATGAGATAGAGGAACTGAGGAATAAGTTCGACCAGTACCTCACCGTATCCCTTAAACAGTCGGTCGGAAACCTGAACGAGAGGATAAGGAGCTGGAACAGGGAAATTCATGATGCCATCAGGATTCTCAACAGGAATCTGATGAAGATCCCGTTCGACAAAACTTCCCGCACCCACCTTCAGCTTGAGATGAAGCCCTCCGCGGATAAGGATCACAGGGAGTTCGAACGCCTGCTTCAGCAGTCGTTTCCCGATGTCAGGGACATAATCAGTGACAGTGAGGAAAAGCGGAAGCAGATATACGAAGGGATAAAGACATTCCTTGACCACTACAGGAAGGATGACGCGCTTCGTGACAAAGTACTTGACTTAAGACGGAAGTACGTCTTCTCGGCACGGGAAGTCAGTCCGGACGGTTCCACGAAACAGTTCTATCAGGATACCGGAGCACTCTCGGGAGGAGAAAAGGCCAAACTCACCTACACAATCCTCGCGGCATCCATTGCATACCAGTTCAACCTTGATGACGCCGATGAGAGGAAAAAGGGTCCGTTCAGGTTCGTAATCCTCGATGAGGCATTCAGCAAGAGCGATGCAAAAAACAGTGAGTACGCTCTTGCACTCTTTAAGGAACTGGACATCCAGCTTATGGTCATAACACCGAGAAACGGCATCAACATCGTTGAAGGTTATGTATCGAGCCTGCACCTCCTGGAAAAGAATGATGACGGCAGGACTTCGCGTGTTTCTTCCATGACGATCGAAGAGTACAGGGAGGCAGGCAGTGCTGACGCCTGATGAAATAAAAACCAAAGCAATTCGCAAGTGGCCCGTGTACAGGGACCATCTGGTCAGGACGCTGACAGGATGTGAAAGCACCCCCTTCTTTCCGCTCACCATCAGGGGAGACACTTCCCTGATGGACACCTACAGCGAAAGCGCTGAAGCCTATACCCGGCTTTACGGACAAAGTAAGGAAAAGAAAGGTAAAGGTTATACCCTTATCTGGGAAAAGAGGAACATCAGGGGCTATGGCTCCCAGTCCGAGATAAAGACAGTGCTCATTGAAACGGAGGAAGACTATCTCTTCCTCACGGGAAAAGATGATACGCATAAAGCCATAACAAAGTGCATCACATGCCTTAATCCTCTTTTCAGTGACCGGAACAGTCTTTACCTCTGGAGCAGATCCCATGCAAAGGAAACGGAAGCGGAAGGTACTGACTGGAAAGCCGTCAGGGAAACACTTTCCTACTTCCTTGCCCACAGGGACAACCATGAATACTACATGAGGGAACTTCCGATAAAGGTTCACACCAAATTCATTGAAGAAAACTCAGCCCTGCTGATATCACTGTTCTCATCCCTTACAGGGAAAACATTCCTTTCAAAAAAGCCTGAGGATGTATTCCGTCTGAAAAGGAAACCTCTTCTGATAAGACTCAGAATGAAAGCGGAAAGGTGGGAACGGGAAGAAACGGCACTTCCCCTCACCTCCTTTTCACATCTTGATGAGGAAGAGGATCTTTCCATGATAAGGAGAGTTTTCATCATCGAAAACGAAGCGGTATACCTCTCATTTCCCGTTACCGGAGAGGATATTTGCGTCTTCGGGGGAGGCTTTCAGGCTGCAGTGATCGATGCGCCCTGGATCAGATCGCGAAAGCTTTACTACTTCGGGGATCTTGACGAGCACGGGCTTCAGATACTCTCAGTTTTCAGGAGGAAATATCCCGAAACGGAATCACTGATGATGGACGCTGAGACATATCTTTCATTCAGGGAATACTCAGTGGCAGGCGTTCCCGTGGAAAGTGAGAACGCATTTTCACTCCTCACGGAAAGTGAACTCTCCCTTCTCTCAACACTCCGGGAAAACGCTCCTGATCACAGCAGACTGGAACAGGAAAGGATACCTCAGGAATACATAAGGCATATAGCTGGAAACCTCAGCTGATATAAAAGCAGATAAGCTCCGTTTCCGATCTGAAGAAGCAAAAACTCCGGAATATCAATACAGTCAGTTTCCCATACCTTGCATAATGACCTTCTGAATTATATTTTCCATTACAATCAGGATATGCTGTTATGTTTAAATGGACTAATAGATTGATCATGTATCATCCCGATGCAGTGATCATAAGGCCATTATTTGTTGTGACTTCAGGACTTGATAATAGTCTTAACAGGTGAAATAATAAAAACAATAACAGATGTTAAGGTAATATAGCCATGCAGGACTTGATTAAAACAATCCGTCATAAACTTAATGTGAACCAGGAACAGCTGGCATCCCTGATGGGAGTATCACCAGTGACAGTCAATCGCTGGGAGAACGGAAAAACAAATCCCAGTCTGATGGCTCAGAAGCAATTGTATGACATTTGCTTAAGTCATCAGCTTGATCTGGCAGATTACATTGTGGAAAGAGAGCAGACATATGAGAACATGCATGTACTGTATCATGCTTCCCGTTTCGGGCTTTCAGGCAATATTCAGCCTATCAGCCGGAACAGATGTGATTTCGGAAGAGGATTCTATATGGGAACAGACCCGATTCAGCCGCTGACTCTTGTCTGCAATGAAAAAAATCCCGTTTTTTATACATTGGAATTTGACATGGAAAATCTATCTGTTCTGGAAGTGGAGATGGGAATTGACTGGGCAATGCTGATTGCTTACTATCGCGGATATATGGATGACCGGAAGGAAAGTCCGGTT
>JBJEWN010000157.1:0-3644 GCA_051885075.1 Bullifex sp. | reverse complement strand
TAATGAAAAGTGGAACTACATAATCAAACCTTCAATTTGATTCGTGACAGTTCCTTAGGCGGTGATAACTGATTGCAGATGGAGCTCTAAGCCTTAAAAAGCTGCAGGCAAAAATTGATACAGCGAAAATGAACTCTCCTTCCTTCCTGCTGGTACTCACCGGTACCGGTGATTTTCCCTATACCCGTGAGGATGGTGTGCTGGTTGTTCCTGTCGGCTGTCTTGGACTTTGATTGGCAAATTGATCGCACTTGACTGTCATGGGTTTGATGGAACATAATACCGACAGGTTGTCGGTATGAGAATAACTAAGGAAGCTGAAGAGAGAAGAGCTGAAATACTTGATGCTGCGGAGGAGCTGTTTGCAAAAAACGGCTATGCTCTGACGAGCACGAACGACATCATCGAGCGGGTAGGCATCGCAAGGGGTACCCTCTACTACCATTTCAGGAACAAGGAAGAAATTCTTGATGCAGTCGTGTTAAGGTTTACCGAGAATCTCATTAAGAGGGCGGAAAAAGCCGCATCGGATAAAAGTGTCATGCTTTATGACAGGATTGCACTGACGATGCTCTCCCTTTCCTCTGATGATGAACTAGGGCGTGAGCTTCTTTCTCAGATCCATGTGAGTGAGAACGCTCTTCTCCACCGGAAGGTACAGGACATCATGATCGAGAGGTGTTCGTCGCTGTTTGCTTCTCTCATCGAAGAAGGAAATGTTTCAGGTGTTTTTCATTGCACTTATCCATATGCAGCGGCTGAGATGATAATAACGTACTCATACATTGCATTTGACAGTGCAAGGGTAATCAATGAAAGGAAGCGGGAGAGTCTCATACTGGGTTTCATTGACAATGTCGAAAGACTTCTCGGAGCTGAAAGCGGCTCCATGAGGAGTGTCATTTTTCGGATATTCGGTATCTGATATTTTTTTTGATTTGTAATAGACCGGCTGCCGGTCAGGAGGGAACAGTGAAGTTATTCATCATACTTTGGATAGGTCAGCTCATATCACAGCTGGGCAGCGGACTTACGTCCTTCGGGCTTGCCGTACATGTGTTCAGGACAACCGGGAGTGCGTTCCTGGTTTCAATGGTAGCACTTGCTTCATTCCTTCCTTACCTTGTACTGTCAGTGCCTGCGGGGGTGCTTTCGGATAAGTACGACAGACGACTCCTGATGGTGATAGGGGACGGGTGCTCTGCCATCGGAGTCGGTCTTATTCTCCTTTCGATTGCACTTGATCTTCCGTTTGTATTCATAATCATCGGCTCAGCTGTTTCATCAGCATTCTCATCCCTGACCGATCCTGCGTTCAGGGCAACAATTTCCGATGTGCTGACTGAAGAGGAGTACGCGAAGGCCGGTGGACTTAACGGTCTTTCTTCGGGAGTGAGGTTCATAATCTGTCCCCTTTTATCGGCACTTCTGCTGTCCTTTTCCGGAATGGAGCTTCTTCTGACCATCGACATTCTGTCCTTCGTCCCTACGATCATAGCGGCTCTGTCTGTGAGAAAGAGGACTCAGAGGAAGGAAAGTGATGTAAAAATATCACTGCTTTCAGGATTCAGGGCACTTTCCTCCAACAGGGGCCTTATCGTTCTTGTGGTATACACATCGCTTCTGACCTTCTTCATGGGTGTGATCCAGATACTGTCAGAGCCGATGATTCTCTCCTTTTCTTCCGTGATGATGCTCTCTGTTTCTGAAGTGGTATGTGCTTCAGGCATGATTGTCTCAAGCCTCATCATATCAAAGAGGGGAATACGGATGGGATACCGGAAGACACTGTCTCTGTCCCTTGTGCTCTCCGGGCTTGCCATGGCGGGATTCGGTGCATGCATGAATCTTTTCGTCATCGTGCCTTTCGGTTTTGCATTTTTCCTGACGATTCCATACGCGAACACTGCCCTCGATTACCTTGTCAGATCCAACCTGAAGAGGGATGAGGAAGGAAGTGCCTGGGGTGCAGTTGGATTTGTCTCACAGCTTGGTTACGTGTTTTCATATTCCCTCTCCGGTTTCCTTTCTGAGGTTGCCGCAGGGGTGCTGGGTGTGAGTGTGGGGCGGGGATGTGCGCTTGTGATTTCTGCCGGAGGTCTGATGCTTTCCATCCTTGCTCTGTTCCTGCTGTCTTTCAGATCGATAAGGAAGCTGGAAAGATGACTGATACCATCTTCCCCGATATCAGGAAAAACCCAATGCAGGCCTTTGCCGTCATGGCATTTGCATTTGCTTCATGTTTTCTCACATCTCTCGGTATCATGATGTTTTCAGGCCTTATGAATGGTCTTGATGAAATGATGGAAAGATCTGAGGTTCCGCACTTCCTGCAGATGCACTCAGGAAGCATCGAAGATGTCGGTTTCTCATCATTCAGTGAAAATGAGGATGTACTGGAATTCCAGATCGTACCGTACCTGAATATCGACAGCAATGAATTCCTCTCTGAAGGAGTACCTTTCATCACGGGATCCGATGACAACGGTGTATGCTGTCAGCCATCTTCCTTTGATTACCTCCTCTCCGAAGAAGGGGAAATACTCTCTGTGGATGATGATGGTGTGTATGTTCCCGATCATTACCGGGATTTTGTAACTGAAGGAGGTATTCTTACAATAGCTGGCGTGGATTTGTATGTCAGGGGATTTCTCACTGATGCCCAGATGGGATCATCACTTTCTTCCTCAAAGCGGTTTCTCGTAAGCAGTGATACATATTCCCTGCTTCGGGAAAGGGGCAGGGAGGAATTCCTGATAGAGGCCAGGGGAACGGATGCATCCTCAGGGAGTTCTCTTGCAGATCTGTATGCCGGGCTTGGACTTCCGTCAAACGGTCCTGCAGTGACATATGATCTTATCAGGATGATGAACGCACTCTCCGATGGCGTGATGATCGTCCTCATAATCCTTTCAGGCATCACTGCCATGGTGATTTCCTTCATCTCCCTCAGGTTCATCTTTATGATCACAAGCGAGCGTGATGAGAGGAGGATTGCGGTTCTTGAGGCTCTCGGGATAAGAAAGAGTGTCATAATCTCATCATACACGATCAGGTATGCACTCCTGATGGGAGCCGGGGTGCTTATTTCCTGTGTGCTTCTGATCATCATTAAGGGAGAGCCCGGAATATGCATTGCCGTGCATGTTCTCATCTTTTCCGTTCTTGTCCTATGGGCGTTTACTGTTCTGAGGCACATCACTGATAAGAATATAGTATCAGCGCTCAGGATGACAGGAAGGAAACAGAGGAGGAAGGGTGCTCTCATCCTCGCAGGATTGCTTTCAGCCTTCATTTACTTTCTTTCATTCCTTCCGGGAGGAGCTGCTTCCACACTCGCATCAAAGTCATTCGTTTCCTCCATGGGAATAGGGGACGCGGATGTCAGGATCGATCTCAAGGGAGAGAAAAGGGCAGGAGTGGAAGAATATCTCTCATCATCACCATATGCTGATGGTTTTGCGTTTTATGATACTTACAGGGTATATGCGTCTCATGGTGACCATTCTGCCGCAATGCTTGCGGATGAAGGAAATCATAAAGCTTTTCCTCTTGAGTACTCAAAGGGAAGGTGTCCTGAGAAGAGTGGTGAGATAGCACTGTCTGCCCTGCTTTCGGATGATCTTGCCGCTGATGTCGGGGAT
>JBJEWN010000156.1:0-3648 GCA_051885075.1 Bullifex sp. | reverse complement strand
GCAATTCATCATCCGCCCTAAAGGGACGGAAGCTTTCTTGCTACTTTATGTAAAGTGACTGAACCAGCAGTGATGCCATCATGGGAAGAGACATCCCGATTACCAGTTTTGTCATCTTCTCATTTCCAAGTGCTTCTTTTCTCATTTTCCTGACTCCAAAAAAAAATGCAAACCCGATATAGGTTTGCACATCTTATGACGGTCGCGTCCATAATTCTTTATATGATTTTCACGTGAAAAAAATCAAGAGTACAGGATAGCCTTTCATGACAGGTGAAAGCCTGTCATTAACATACGTTAACTTCAGTCAAGCACCAGGGATGGAGCGGAATAAACTCGCTGTGAAAGCTCTGAATTAAGCATGTACAGGCTTCTTGCATCGTTACCGAAGAGTTCCATTTTGGTGATGAGATCCTGTGAGTTCTTCTCTTCCTCACCCTGCTCTTTGATGAACCAGTCAAGGAACTGTGTTGTTCTGTAGTCATTTGCCGCAATGGCTGCTGCATAGATCGTGTTGATCAGTGATGTAACATACTTCTCATGTTCAAGACCTGCTTTCAGGGGATCCATGAGACCTTCAAATACCTTGTCGGGTTTTGCGATGGCCCCAAGGGTGACAGGCTCTCCGTTGTTGTGAAGGTACTGATACATCAGCATTGCATGGTCCTGCTCTTCCTTTGCCTGGATTTCATACCAGTTTGCAAATCCGTCAAGGCCTTTAGAGGAATAGAAGTTTGCCATGTCAAGATAAAGATAAGCTGAGTAGAATTCCTTATTGATCTGGTCATTGAGAAGTTCGGAAACTTTTCTGTCCATATATAATCTCCTTTGGTTAGTTATATCAAACCATTTAAAAAATAATACTTTTGGCAAATAATTCAAACAGTAATCGGAGATTTTCCATAAAAAAAACACTGAAGAGTACCATTAATCGGAAAACTCAGATATATTTACGAAATGAAAACAAAAAGGACTTCAGATCTGCTACAGGGCTTTCTTCTCATGTTATGTTCAGTTGTAATGCTTTGCTTCAGGAGTGCAATCACATCATATATTAACATCGTTCTCGGTATCATCCTGATCATAATGGGCTTATTCGTTTCATTTGGATATTTCCATTTCAGAAAATATAATAACACCAATGATCATTCGTTCATCATTGCCCTGATCCTTGTTTCATCCGGAGTATTTTCAATTGCCACCCCTGCCAGATCATTCATAATCATCGGAATCCTTTGGGGGCTTATCTCTGTGCTAAAGGGCATTTTCGGAATTAACTCACAGATTGGAAGGATGATAAAAGGTGAGAAATTCCTGTTTTCACTCCTTTCTTCCGCTCTTGAACTTGTTATGGGATTAATCCTTCTGATTGAACTCAGCAACGAGGCAATGAGTCATCATGTCATTCTCCTTTCATTTACACTGTTTGCAGAAGGACTAAGCCATTTCTCTTTAATCCGGAAGGATTAATCACCGATTTTAATGTTTGCTATATTCTTCAGTTCAGTCCAGTAATCGTTGGAGAAATCAGATGTGCGGCTTTTTGTTACATTCACAGCTGCAAAAATATGTATGTACCAGCTATCTTCCGTATCGGACACACTTACATATTCACTCTGTTTTTCCGTACGGAACGATGTTCTGTTAGAACGAAGCAGATCCATGTACGTCTCACCGTTTTTTAAAATTACAACACGGTACTCGTCATCTGTATTTTCCACTTTCCTGCATTCAAAGGCAAATTTCACAGGTACGGAAGCAAGTGAGGCAAAATCAAAATCCTCTCCGTTGGAAAGCGTATACTGTGGAGGTGCCACGGAACGTGCAGAGGGCATCAGCGGATACATGTAATATGTGTTATTGCTGTATGTCGTTTCAAGCATACCAATCTCCCTGATGGGGAGAGGTACACCGTTTATGTAAGTTCCCCCACCCCGTACTTCTTTGTTGAAAGTGGATCTGAATGATGATGCAACCCTGTCTTCAGTCTCATTGCTTACTGTATACAGGAGCATGATGGAAGGTGATGCACCGTTTATCATACCGTTTGTAAAGTATGAAGCATTTACTGCCATGCTGTTGAATTTAAGTGAAAGGGATTTGTCTGTTGTGCTTGCAGTAAAACTTATTGCTGAGGAAAAATCCCTGAGCGATGGAATTCCGCAGGATGATAAAAATAAAAGGAGGATTATAGGAATAACGGAAAGTTTTCTCATAAAATCCTCCTTTGACTTCGCTTGTCAGGTATTATAATACAACAACCCTTGATGCTGCGAGTTTTGCGTATTCACCTGTTGTACCGAATTCATCGATGAGCTGCTGATAAGTAGCCTTTGCAAGTTCCTTATCACCCTTCTCTTCATAAATTCTTGCAATGTTGAAGAGAGCCTTTGGGCTTTCACCGGCATTCTTACCGTAGTTGTCCCAGACTTTATTGTAGAACTCTAGGGCCTTATCCCTGTTTCCAGCGTTCTCATATGCGGCTGCTCCGTTCATAAGTGAAAGGGAACCAAGATAAGTACCGTTTGCACTGACACTTACAGCTTCAAAAATGGAAGCAGCTGCACTGTAATTCTTCTGTGAGAATTCATAGAGTCCTTTAAGATAGTTTGCCTTGATACCGGGATAATCCTTGCTGGATGCTATGAGTGCATCCGCATCTGAAAGGAACTGACTGACTGCAGTTTTATATTCTTCAGTCGTTTCATCCATTGCTGCGAGTGCAGTGTACTGACTGTCAAGCTTTGCAATTGCCTCGAACTTTTTCTCGGTATTGTTACCTGTAACGGTAACGATGATTCCGACTGCGATAACGATGACGATGACTGCTGCGGTAATAATGGCAATAAGCCTGCCGTTTTTGCTGAAGAAGCCTTCGACCTTACCTGCAACCTTTTCGGTAGCCGTAAGTTCCTTGTTATTGTCTTTCGCTTTCATTGTTAACCTCTTTTAAACAGTTAGGCGGGTCTTCCCCGCCTAACCTAACCTGTTGGAAGAAATAATCAGTTCTCTTCCTTAGCCTTGAGCATGTCAGCCAGTGAGAATGTATCTGAGTCATCCTTTGAATCTGTCATGTATTTGGCAATCTCGGACTCCTGATTCTTCTTGATCATTTCCTTAACGGAAAGAGAAAGTTTCTGGGTCTGAGGATTGAGTTCAACGATCATTGCCGTAATCTGATCACCGACCTTGTACTCCTGAAGAACCTTGTCATCATATTCCTGATCAGGTCCGACAAGGTTGAACTTACTGATGAGACCTTCGATACCGCCCTCAACCTTCACGAATACACCGAAATCAGTGATGTTGGAAATTTCACCCGTGATGTTTGTGTATTTGGGATGGTTCTTTCTGAGAGCCTGCCAGGGGTTGCCTTCAAGATTCTTTACTGAAAGGCGGATTCTTCTGCTTTCGGGTTCAACTCTTGAAACTGCAACTTCAATCTCATCGCCCTCTGCACAGAACTGACTCATGTTCTTGAGTTTCTTTGTCCAGGAAACATCGTCAATGTGGAGGAATCCGTCAATACCCTCTTCAAGATTAACGAATGCACCGCTGTTGGTGAGCTTGACTACCTTACCCTTGAGAACCTTACCGACGGGATATCTCTCCTCGATTGTGTCCCAGGGATTTTCTGCAAGCTGCTTG
>JBJEWN010000155.1:0-3677 GCA_051885075.1 Bullifex sp. | reverse complement strand
ACCACGAGATCCTGCTTCCATGTGATCTCGTTGGGAGCGTGAGCCTGGCTCTCGGCACCGGGTCCGAATCCTACACAGGGAATACCGTATCTGCCCTGGATGGAAACACCGTTTGTGGAGAATGTCCACTTATCGGTAAGGGGTCTGCCCTCTCTCTTTGCCTTTGCGGTATCGTCAGCCCAGAGTCTTTCATCACCCCAGAGTGCATGGTGTGCATCGATGAGAGCCTGTACGTGCGGTGCTGATTCCTTGTTGATCCATGTGGGGAAGAAGCACTCCGTCTTATAGACTTCACCTGTCCATGCCGGTCTGTCGTACCAGTACATTGAAACCTTGACGTCATCACCGTACTTCTTAACGGAAGGAAGATCCTCGATCTCCTTGAGACAGCTCTTGTATGTCTCACCTGCTGTCATTCTTCTGTCGATTGAGATCGCACAGCTGTCTGCAACAGCACAGCGTGAAGGAGATGTGTAGAAGATCTGGCTTGTGGTACATGTACCCCTGCCGAGGAACCTTGCATCCTCATAGTGGTCAGGGTTGTACTTCGGATCGAGCATCTTCACAAGGCCCTTGATCTCAACACTGTCATCAGCGGGGTTCTCGTTGAGAGCCCTTACATCCTGAAGGATGTCAGCCATCTTGTAAATTGCGTTGTCACCTCTTTCAGGAGCTGAACCGTGGCAGCTTACGCCCTTGACGTCAACCCTGATTTCCATTCTGCCCCTGTGGCCGCGGTAGATACCGCCGTCCGTAGGCTCTGTGGAAATGACGAACTCAGGAACGATCTTGTCAACGTTGTAGATGTACTGCCAGCACATACCGTCGCAGTCCTCTTCCTGAACGGAACCGACTACCATGATCTTATAACCTTCGGGGATGAGTCCGAGGTCCTTCATGATCTTTGCGCCGTATGTTGCGGAAGCCATACCGCCTTCCTGGTCACTGCCGCCGCGGCCGTAGATGACCTTATCCGTTTCATATCCCTTATAGGGATCTGCTTCCCAGTTATTTATGTTTCCGATACCTACAGTATCGATATGGCTGTCGATCGCGATGATCTTATCTCCGTCGCCCATCCAGCCGATTACATTTCCAAGTCCATCGATTTCAACCTTATCGTAACCAAGGCTTTCCATCTCTTCCTTGATTCTGAGTACGACACCCTTTTCCTCACAGCTTTCGGAAGGAATTGCGATCATATCCCTCAGAAACTTTGTCATTGCAGGTCCATATGCTTCTGCAGCCTTCTTAATTGCAGCGTAATCCATAGATATCCTCCGTATTGTCTCTCTTTTTCCGGGTTTTCTGACCCTATGAATATGCTAATCGAGAAAATGACATTTGTAAACAGAAATGTTGCGTTTTGTTGCAAAAAAATATTTAAGACGAATCCATCATCAAAACAGGCTCTCTGACCTTGACTGAATCGGTACTGCATCAGATACTGATTCAGTGTCCTAAAACATGGCCTCTGGGTTGGCGTAATGGTCATAAGTGGCACGGGCACTTGATCCATCCTTCGCGGGATGGATTTTTTGTGTGCCGGTAATTCACATTAAGAGAATAATTGCCCTTTTCAGTGACAACCCGATCAAACCGTACTTCTTATTGGTTTATCCAATCATATATTTCCGCGCGGACATGATGATGCGGTCAAAGTACAGAAGCAGGATCAACCGTAAAGTACGAGGAATTCTGTTATTCCATCCTGATTTATTTCGAGATGAACTTGGTTTTTCATCATTTCATCTCTGAATAAAACATACAGTGGCTTTTTTTCATCACTCTTAAATTGACTGCAAAAGAGCCTGATGATACAATTTATTTCGAGATGAATGGCTGTTTTTACTCATTCATCTCCAAATAAAGCTCAAGAGTGAAAAAAATGATAGGCAGAAAAAAAGAAATCAAAGAACTCAATATGCTCTACGAAAAAAACAGTGCGGAACTTGTTGCAGTATATGGCAGACGCAGGGTAGGCAAGACTTTTTTAATCGATGAAGTCTTTTCCGATCGCATTACTTTCAGACATACCGGCCTATCACCTGAATCCAGTACACCCAAGGGACTTCTGAAAAGGCAACTGGAGCATTTCTACAATTCACTTACGCTTCAGGGGATGGAAGAATGTAATAAGCCAAAGTCCTGGTTTGATGCTTTTATGCTTCTCGAAAAACATCTTATGCGAATTGATGACGGTTCACGCCAATTGGTATTCATTGATGAATTACCATGGCTGGATACTCCCAGATCCGAGTTCATCAGTGCCTTTGAAGGATTCTGGAACTCCTGGGGGTGCCATAGGAAAAATCTGATGGTGATAGTCTGCGGCAGTGCGAATTCCTGGATTCTGGATAACTTAATCAATGCACATGGCGGGTTGTACAACCGTCTTACTTATATAATTAAGCTGGAGCCTTTTTCAGTTGGAGAGTGCAGGGATTACTATAAAGACAGAAACGTGAAGTTTTCCAACTATGATATCATCCAGAGCTATATGGTATTTGGAGGAATTCCCTATTACCTGGGATATGTGGATGGAGAAAAAAGCCTTGCCCAGAATATCGATGATATATTCTTTTCTCATAACGCAAAGCTTGAAGATGAATTTGACAGGCTGTTTACCTCTGTTTTTGACAAACCGGAATTCGTTAAATCCATAGTATCATTTCTTGCAACAAGAAATGCAGGATATACAAGGGCTGAAATAACAAAGGCTCTCGGAATAAACGATGGAAGCATCATTACAAAAAGTCTTCATGCACTTATTGCAGGCAACTTCATCATCAAATATGTTCCATTCGGGTTAAGCAAGCGGGAAATTCACTATAAGCTGACAGATCCTTTCTGCTTATTTAATTTACACTTCATTTATAATCAGACAAGCATCAACGAAGAATTCTGGTCACAGAATACCAGCTCCCAGCAGATATCGACATGGCGCGGATATGCCTTCGAAAATGTTTGTTTCAACCACATAAAAGAGATAAAACAGGCGTTGGGCATATCCGGTGTCATCTCCAGTATTTCTGCATGGTCAAAGAGAGGTGATGATTCAAAAGGAACACAGATCGATCTTCTGATCATGAGAAACGATAATGTTATAAATATGTGTGAACTCAAGTTTTACAGCGGATATTTTGAGGTAGATAAAGAATATTACATCATGCTTTTGAAGAGGGAAAACATTCTGAGAGAGATCATTTCTCCCAAGACCTCCATCAGGAGCACTCTCATTACCACCTTCGGGTTAAAAAGAAATGAATACAGCAGTGTCTTTTCCAACGTAATCGTGATTGATGATTTGTTTGATGGATACCGGCACTGATCCTGTGATACAGCTGGTCAATCTTTCAGCACGGACAGGATATGAGTCATTCCCGAATTCAGAACAAGCACATTTCCACCCTTCGCAATATGGATTTTTCTTATCCCTCAGGAAAGCCCGAGGCAATCGTAACGCAAATCTTCCTGTTCGGTTATTCCATCCAATATCTGCCACTCTGCTTTATTCTGAGATGAATGGCTGTTTTTACTCATTCATCTCCAAATAAAGCACAAGAATAACGAACTGCCAGGCAGAAAAAAATGCAAGGACTAAAACTACCGTCCGGTTAAGAATTCCGCATATTTGAAAATCAGTGACTTAGGATGCCCTGAAGACCAGATCCTCC
>JBJEWN010000154.1:0-3685 GCA_051885075.1 Bullifex sp. | reverse complement strand
GGAACAGCAAGGGTCAGCATCGGAATGAGTGCACCACCGATGCACGCATTGTTGCTGCTTTCACTTGCGACAATACCCTCAACTGCCCCGTCTCCGAACTCACGGGAAGGATTTTTGACTATCTTCTGGGCTGTTGAGTATGCAAGGAACGATGCAACGGGACCGCCTGCACCGGGAAGTGCTCCGACGAAAGTGCCAATGCATGAGTAGATGACTGATAACGGGAAGTGTCTGAGAATACCCTTTAAAGGAACCTTCTCATTCTTCATCTCACTTACCTCGGCACCCATCTTCTTCTGCATGATTGAAGAAAGCACTTCAGTCATTCCGAAAAGCCCCACAAGGGCCGGAACGACGTTTATTCCCCCTTGAAGTGCCCTGATGCCGAATGTGAGTCTCGGACGTCCCATGACGCTGTCCATACCGACCATTGCGATGAGAAGACCGACTGCCGCACTGATGAGTCCTTTGGTAAAGGACTTACTTGTAAGGCTTCCTACTGCAAGCAGTCCGAAGAAGGACAGAAGGAAGTAGTCTATCGGGTGAAACTTCAGTGCGATGTCGGAAATGGGACCGGAAAGAAGCCACAGGGCCAGAAAACCGAACACGGAACCGAAGAATGAGTAAATGGTTGCATACTTGAGTGACTTGTATGCCTCCCCTCTCTTTGCAAGGGGATAACCGTCAAAGGCGGTTACCACGGAGCTCGGAGCTCCGGGGATGTTGATGAGGATTGCTGAAAGTGCACCTGAGAATACACCTACAACATAAAGGCCCATTATCATGGCCATGGCATCGGATGTACCCCATGAGTAGGTAACTGAAACAAGTAATGCAGTTGCCATCGTGACGGAAAGGCCGGGAATGGCACCGATGAAGAGTCCCAGTACCGAGCCAAGGAGTACGAGAAGAATGAACCTCGGATCAATGAAATATGAAAGCATGTAATTAAGACTCATAACCTGATACCCACCATGTATAAAAGCCTTCCCTTCGGAAGCATGACGCCAAGATAAACACCGAAAAGCAGATAGATTATCACTGAAGTTACCACACTTATCAGTACTATCTTCCACCACGATCGCTCACCAAGGAGGTGCACGATCGCACCGAGCAGGATTACCGTGCAGATAAGGAAGCCAAGGTATTTAAGTGCGAAAAGGTACACTGCACACTCGGCAAGGAACAGGACAAATGTCCGCCTGTCCCCCTTCTCCTTCTTTCCTTCCTTCATCCCGGAAAGCCCCGAGATGATCAGGGAGACGGAAAGAAGGGAAAGCATGATGCATATTACCAAAGGAAACAAATAAGGAGATAACTTCCACTCAACCTTAAAACCGTAGTGACTTACTATTGAGAAAACTATACCGGCAAGTGACAGTATCAGAAGTACCGATCCTTCCGCCACAACCGGATTTATCCTATTATTTCTTTCTTTCAATTCTACCCTCCCCAGGATACGGAAGACCGCAGATAAGCAAGACTATCTGCGGTCATTATCAAAGTATTTCAGTTCACGGTTTTGCGATGCCGAAATCAACAGGAGAATACTTCGTTACGCCTGCTTCATAGAGCATCCAGCTTACCATGCTCTCCCAGTTCTTATAGAACTCCTGGGTTGCTTCAACAGTAGGATACTGGATGTAAAGCTCTTCAAGGGCGTTGTCCCTGATGAAGCTCTTCCATTCTGCACTCTCAACAACCTTCTTTGTGGCATTTCTCAGGACTTCAACCACACTGTCACTGACCTGGTTGCTGACAAGGAAGTTAAGCGGTGTGAATGCATTCTTCATGTAAGGAGCGGCTGCGGGATCAACTTCCTCAAAGAGGGGTGCATCCGGATAGATGCTAAGCTTGACGTTGCTGCTGACACCGAGAAGGACAAGATCTCCGCTCTGGATGAGAGCCTTGACCGTTGAAATGTTGGAGTTGGTGAAATCAACTTCGCCGGAGAGAACCGCGCGGTAGCAGTCAGCACCTGAGGAATAAGCCGTAAGAGCGGGAACGTAACCGAGCTTTTCCATGATGAGGCCCTGTACGTGACCTGATCCGCCGGGACCTGTGTAACTCATCTTGATCTTACCGGGGTTTGCCTTCATGTCGGCAAGAAGGTCCGCAAGTGTCTTATACTTGCTGTCCTTGGCAACGACGATGACCTTGGGATCATTTACCATAGTTGAAATGATCTTGTAGTTATCATAGCTGAGATCGGAAAGACCCATGACTCTCTGGGTTCCGAGGCTTTCAGCCGTGAAGAGAACTGTGTAACCGTCAGGATTTGCGTCCAGTGCGGCCTGACATCCGATCGAACCTGAAGCACCGCCCTGGTTGACGACGGTTACTGCAACACCGAGTTCCTTGGAAAGAAGTGCCGCAAACTTTCTGCCTGATACATCCGTGGTACCGCCGGCCCCGTAAGGAATGATCATGGTGATGGCTTTTTCCGGATAAACCGATTCAGCTGCACCCTGAGCAAAAAGTGAGCTGACGATGACGAACAATGATATGAGAACAATGAGTGATTTTTTCATTGCTTACCTCCCTAGCAGGAGTAATATATAACAAACGAACAGCAAAATTCAATAACCAATATACAGTTTTCTGCATATATATACATCAAACTTACACAGGTATAAAAGAAAACACAAATAATCCTATATCTGCTATCATGAATCACTATGAGAAAAGTCTTCATTACCATTGCCATGATAGCAATCCTGTCAACGCTCACATCATGCATCACCATGAATCCGGGAATGCTGAAACTACTTGCGAATCATCATGCATCAAAAGGTAATACAGAGGTTGCAGACTACTATTATCTTCAGGCATATAAAATGGAAGAGGACATGCTTCTTCTCAGAACCAGATGATCAACTGTCAACCTTTTCATAGGAAATGTAGGAATAGGTGGAACTTTCCTCAGCCCGCCTTCTCATAGACTCATGGCACTCATTCCTGAGTTTTTCCTTACGCTCCCTCAAAGGCAGGGAGTTATCGGGATAGAACGGACCGTCCACATATGAAACCACTTTGGGTCTCTTACCCACCCTCCTCTTCTGATAACAGTTGGTGACGGTAAAGACAGGAGCATCGGTATAGCATGGATAACCGAAGGAAACTGACTCAAATTCCCTTATCCCGGTATAGTAGGGCCAGATATGTGCTTCAGGATAGATCGTGACGAACTTACCTTCTTCAATCCTCCTGTTCACGCACTTAACCATCTTCTTGTTTTCAGACAAGGTATCACCGATGGGAATTGCACCAAGCATTTCAACAAGGTTCTTTATCCCCGGGATGCTTGTCGCACTCTGACTTACAATTATGTAATTCCTCTTAACAGGATTAATGAGATTGGGAACAGCTGCATCCAGAAAGGCATTTGTATGGTTTGCATAGATGAAGGCACCTGTCTTACGAACCTTCCTCAGTACCTTCCTGTTCCTGAACTTCTGTTCATGGGCAACTTTGACGATTATGAATATAAGGGGCTTTGCCACAAGATGATAGACCACACCCGCACATGTGTTCCAGATGATGTTCGTATGCTCGTACTCAAAGTCCTCACCCAAAGGCTTTTTGCTGATATTGAGCCTGGCAAAATCATCATTCTTCTCATCACTGTAGTATCTGACTCTCTGCTTTGTCATATCCCACCGAGTGAAATATATTCATATGAAAA
>JBJEWN010000153.1:0-3687 GCA_051885075.1 Bullifex sp. | reverse complement strand
CGTCCGGATCCGTGAGGGGCTAGCACCGTGAGGTGCCTAGTCTACTCGATCTTCCTGTCCTTTGACCATCCTTTTCTGATGGGAGTGCATTCCTTCCATCTGCTTTCCATATGGGAAATGATACAGGAAACTTTTCAAGTTTTGAATGGAACCGGACTATAAATAGGTTAGAAAAATAGTTAATTTCTTTGAACCTATTGACTTTTTTCACAAAAAATGGTTATTATAATTGATTTTTCTTTCGCAATAATGCGGATGTCGCACCGATGGTTTTATCACGGAGGCTTAACATGAAAGGAACAGTGAATTTCTGAGAATCCTCATACATTTCATCATTAATGGATATCCGGCGATGCCGGAGTGAGTTTCGTTGTTTTTCTTAAAAAGGAGAAAATAATGAAGGACTATCTTGTCATTAACCCTGCACTGGAAGCACTTGCATGTGAACACTGCCTGGCGCTCCATGTCGGTAAGGGGCAGGAGCGCTTTGTCAGCAGTTTCATTTCCAGCCACGGTGCCTGTGTGCGGAAAGTCAAAGGACTTGACAGGGAGGTCATGCCGCTTGCCCTTGAATATCCTCCTCATGGGTCATCTGTCAGTGACTTTGAGCTTTTCTTCGATTCCCCGTTTGCAGCCAGCCGTCTTGCCGCATTTGAAGGGCTTTTCTTCATAGACCTTTCAGCATATGCGGGAACGGAGAATGCAGGGGAACTGAGAATGCTTAAGGATTACATCGCATCCGAGCATGACATCACATTCGTACTTGCAGTGACTGAAGCGGAAAGATCCGCCTCAGTCAACGTGTTCGAAGCAGTGGCAAAGGTGCCGTGTATGGAGCTGGTATGCGTTGATACTGAGTCACTTAAAAATGACCTCAGGGAGAAAAAGGGCTTTCTCACTGAAAGTGATGAGGCTCTCATTGACACCCTGTCCGACATGATTGCGGAGAAGAGTGCGATCGAGAGCATTGTCTCTGCGGTAATGGGTGATTGTGTAAAAGACAGGGAGGCATCACGATGAGTCTCGGACTTAGAAATCATGTGAGCCGGAAAAGTGCGGGCTTTCAGACCGTGAACGGTTTCAGGTCAGAACTTACGCAGGTAAATTTAAAGGAAGGGCAGTGTGAAAGAGCCGGAATCGTACTGGATGTAAGCAGTGACGGACATGCATGGTGTTCCCCTCCGGAGGATCATGTATTCATCACGGGTACGACGGGAAGCGGCAAGACGAGACGTCTCATCGTTCCCTCAGTTCATCTTAACGCGGAAGCGGGCTGCTCCATGGTCATCACGGACCCTAAGGGAGAAATCCATGGTATGACTGCCGCATATCTTAAAAAGAAGGGATACCAGACAGCCGTGGTCGACTTCAGGAACCCGGGAAGAAGTACCAGATGGAATCCTCTTTCGATTCCCCGTGAGCTCTGGGAAACAGGGGAGGAGGAAAAGAAGGACAGGGCCCTTTTGATGCTGAGGACCATATCCGACATGCTTGCTTCCGGCATCGAGTCCACCCGGGACAGGTTCTGGGAAGCGACGGCAAAGTCCCTCTTCATGGGCTTTGCCCAGTATCTCCTGCGTTATGGAAAAAGTGAGGAACTGTCTTTTTACAGCATTTCCACACTGGCGTTCAGCGCCTTTGAAAACCTGCGTGAGCTAAATGATGACAGCCTCGAAAGTGATAGGGTGGCAGAGCTGAAAGCAAGGAAGGGGACATTTTATAACTTCTATGACCATCTTTCGGATGATGATCCGATCAAAAAGGCACTTGCCCCTGTAATGATAACAAATGCCCACCAGACCTTTGAGAGCATCAGGGTGACATTTGAAAGCATGATGGCCCCTTATGTGAATCATAAGGGACTGGCTGAGATGATGAGTGAATCGGAAATTTATCCGGAATCGATCGCATCGGTAAAGACGGCACTGTTCATAATAATCCCCGATGATGAGAGCACTCTCTATCCCATCATCGACATCATGATCAACCAGATTTATACAGTGCTGATCGATGAGGCAAACGAAAACGGCGGAAAGCTGTATAAGGAAGTGTTCTTCCTGCTTGATGAGTTCGGAACCATCGTGTCGGAAAGTGACACGATAATACCTGGCTTTGCTTCGATGCTGTCTGCATCCCGCAGCCGCAGGATGAGATTCGCGATCGTGTGTCAGTCCGTGATGCAGCTCAGGAAGGCATATGGCCCCATGGCTGACGTGATTCTTGAAAACTGCCGCACCTGGGCAGTGCTTGCCAGCAGGAGCCATGAGCTTGCCTTGATGCTTCAGAAGACAGTTGGTGTCAGGGTAAGTCAGTACACAGGAAAGGAAAGCCAGCTCTTTACGGACTCCGATCTCAGACAGTTGAGAACAGGTGAAATGCTCATCGTCAATGATCACGGTCCATACCTTGGACATATTCCCGATATTTCGGAGTATGGCTTTGAAAAAGGTACTGAACCTGCAGTTCCGGAGGAAAGGAAGAGAACAGTTAAGAAGCACGAAAAACAGAAACGGTACAGGTGGTATTCATTCGGGGAAGTGTATCAGGACAAAGCGGAAGCGCTTTCGGAAATGACGTATGAGTATCATCTTGGAGCAGCACTCATGGATTCCTTCATTGCCATCATGCTGACACAGGATGTAAATGAGGACAAACCTGCCCTGCTGAAGCGTACCCGGGAAGCAATTGATAAGTTTTCCCAGCAGCCTGCGCTGAAACCTTATATGGAGACTTTCCACAGGGCATACAGGCACATCAGCATGATGAGCGACGAAGTTCTTGAGAAATCCAGAGTGCTTTATACGGATTCTCCGGATGATCCTGATGACCAGATTCCCTACTGATCAGAACATGTCCTGGCCTGAAACCAGTACGATGCCCTTTGAGGCGGCAAAGAGGCGGGCGTCATCAGTGAAACCGCTGAATGAGAAGTAATAATGGTACACATCAGCCGCATTATCGGCAAAGCCGTCCGGGCTTTTGCCGATGTGCCTGATAAGGTCACGTGATGGGCGGGTGAATCATGGAATTTTCACTCACAGCTTATGATTTTTCCATCCGCTCCCGTTGCAAGGATGTCAATCTCATCCCTGCCGTTCCACCATCTGCCTATCCCGGTGAACAGGAAAGGCAGACTGCCCTGACTGTTCTGCCGATGCAGCCACTCCATGCAAATGGCCTCAAATGCATCTGAAGCAAATTCGTTAAGTGTCGGTCTGATGATCCTGTCATAAATCGGTTCCGTATTCCCGAATTCAAGGGCAGATCTGTATGGATACACATACCTGTACCAGAACCTGAAGAATCTGTCCTTAATCTTATACAGTCCTCTCTGAGGATTAGCCTTTGACGATTTTGATTCCTTTAATGGATATTCCTTTTCGATAATTCCGAGCTCAGTGAGATTCCCGAGATATACCGAGAGTTTACTTTTTTCCATCATTGAAAAGGTCTGTATGTCGGAAAACCTTGTCTTTCCTGCCGCAACCGTCTGAATGATCGTGTTGTATTGGGATGGATCACGCATTTCCTGCCTGATCATGAATTCAGGCTCGCTGTACAGTAATGAGTTCCTCTTAGGAATCTTTTCGATGCAGTCGTCCCTGAATCAACTACCCACGCAGCAGAACTGCGGGGCGTGCGACTGCCCACCGGTACTGACGGCTTTTATCGGCCTCCCGGCTTTGA
>JBJEWN010000152.1:0-3692 GCA_051885075.1 Bullifex sp. | reverse complement strand
GTCAGCAGTTCAAGATCGCGATCCAGGGTGCAATCGGCGGAAACATCATCTCCCGTGAGACGATTTCCGCTTACCGTAAGGATGTAACCGCAAAGTGTTACGGCGGTGATATTTCAAGAAAGAGAAAGCTTCTTGAAAAGCAGAAGGAAGGAAAGAAGAGAATGAAGATGGTAGGTAATGTCGAAATTCCCCAGCAGGCCTTCCTGGCAGTCCTTAAAACAGGTGAGGAAAAGAACTGAAAAGAAAAGTGAGCATCGCGCGGTGCTCACTTTTCAAATGTCCTCAGATGTCCTTCTGAAGCTTTGCAATACCGCTGTTGTCACCTGAAAGATAGATGCTGTCCTGACTGTGGAGTACCGTATCGGGTGTGATGACACCTGAAGCCCTTCCGTCATGGACGACTGCGATTAGGTTAAGTCCGTATTTCTGTCTGAGACCGGTCTCTGCAACTGTCTTTCCGTCAAAGATGGCAGGTACCCTTAGCTGTATTATCGAGAAATCATCGGAGAGGGGAAGGATGTCTTCCGTCATGGAGTTTGTGACCGCATGGGCAATCCTCTTTGCGATATCGATTTCCGGGAACACTATCTCAGCCCCGATCTTCTCAAGTATTTTGGCATGGTCATCGCTGTTTGCCTTGCATATCACACGCCTGACACCGATTTCCTTTGCATTAAGCGCTGCAAGGATGCTTCCTTCAATATCCTTTCCGATACCGATGACTACTGCATCGCAGTCGGAAAGCCCGCACTCGGAAAGGGAAGCCCTGCTGATGGAGTTCACGATGAATACATCTGCTCCTTCATGGCTTATCTGTTCAAGCACTTCAGGATCCCTGTCAATTGCAATGACGTTCTGTCCCATTTCAAGGAGCGTCATTGCAACCGAGTAACCGAAACGTCCAAGTCCTATTACTGCGTAATTCTGATTCTTTTTCATCCTACGATAAGTTTTCCTTCAATATATTTAACATGCTTTTCCTCAACTTTGAAACAGCTGAGGATGGTGAGTATGCCGACCCTGCCGACATACATCAGCACTATTATGATGAATTTGCTTACTGTACTGAGTTCTCCCGTTACATTCTGTGAAAGTCCCACCGTGGCAAGTGCTGACGTGACTTCATAAAAGAGTGCTGAAAGCGGGATGTCAGGTTCTGTGAGTGAAAGAATGAATGTGCCTGCGAAGATCATCAGCGACGCGATAACTATGATGTACAGTGCTCTTGACACAGTCTGATGACTCACCGAGCGCCTGAATGTCACGAAGTCCTTTCCTGACAGCAGTGAGTATGATGCTCCTATCGCCGCAAAGAGCGTCGTCGTCTTGATACCTCCTGCCGTCGAACAGGGGGATGCACCGATGAACATCAGGACTATGGTAAGAAGGAATGCGGCAGGAGTGAGCGTGCTCTGGTCAAAGGTGGTGAAGCCTGCAGTCCTTGTTGTCACTGACTGGAAGAATGCTTCAAGCGGACTCATCTTCTGGAAGAACATGAAGCCGAGCATGCCGATGAAAAGGAGCAATGCAGTCATGAGAAGAACGATCTTCGCATGGACTGAGAGTTTTTTCCTTCTCTTCTCATGGAGGATAAGCTCCCTGAGGACCAGAAATCCGATACCTCCGGTTATTATCAGGAGGGCAACGGGAATGAGTACCTCCGCTTTATCGGAATAGCGTGTCAGGGAATCGCCGAAGAGGTCAAAGCCTGCATTGTTGAAGGCTGAGACGGATGTGAAGAGTGCAATGAAGACTCCCTTAATTCCTTCATCCCGTACGAAGGGAATGGAAAGAAGCAAGGTTCCGAGTCCTTCGGAAATGAATGTCAGGAGCAGGACGAACTTTATCACTTTTCCTACCTTCATCCTGTTGTCCATTCCGAATGATTCCCTCAGCAGGGATTTGTTCCTGAAGGAAAGGTTTCCGTTTGCCGCCGTTATGACCGTTACCAGCAGCAGGGCGTAACCAAGTCCTCCTATCTGGAAAAGTGTCATCAGCACGCTCTGCCCGAAGGTCGTGAGAGTTAAAGATATGTCGACAGGGGAGAGCCCCGTGACGCATACTGCTGAGGTTGAAACGAACAGGGCATCTGTCAGTGATATTCCCGATTCCGTTGAAACGGGAAGCATCAGAAGAACCGTTCCCGTGATTATTATGGAAAGAAAGCCAGTTGCCAGCAGGACTGACGGCGGTGCTTTCCTGATTTTTCTTCTCAAGCTTTTAAGGCTCATGGGGCTTATTATAGCTTTTTTCACTGTATTTGTAAGGTATGGGTTGCGTTATGGTCAAAAGAAGTTAAAATATCCCCTGAGAGGTCTGTAATGAGCATAGAGAGAAAACCATTCGGAAAACTTCCAGACGGAACGGATATCGAAAGGATAACGATCAGGGATGGCCGCATTGAGGCAAGCGTGCTGACACTCGGTGCTGCACTGAATTCCCTTAAATACACATTTGATGACGGAAGAGTCCGTGAAACAGTTTCCGGCAGCGAGAGCTTAATGAGTTATGTTGATGACTCCACATACAAAGGACAGGTGGTCGCTCCGTTTGCAAACAGGATAAGGAATGCTTCCTTCACCCTTGACGGTGAAACTTTTGAACTTGACAGGAACAATGGGAAAAACAACCTTCACAGCGGTAGCGCGAATACAGGTTACAAGGTGTGGACCGTACTGTTCACGACTGAAAACGGCGTTGTGCTCAACAGTGCAACTGCAGACGGTGAAGGAGGCTGGCCGGGAAACACAGGTATCACGGTGACATACATGGTTAAGGACGATGCCCTTTTCATCACCTATCAGATGAGTTCTGACAGAAAGTGCGTCGTGAATCCCACGAACCATGCATATTTCAATCTGAACGGCTGTGATACCGACTGCAGGAAGCAGACGATAATGATAAATGCATCAAAGTACATAAAAACTGATGATGAGCTCATTCCCGTTTCGGTTGATCCCGTGGATGAATACTACGATTTCAGGACCCCTCACGTGATAGGTGACAGGAGGGACGGTAAGTATGATACCTGCTTCGTCCTTGATTCAGACGTTGCCGCAGTGCTTTCAGGAGATGACCTGGAGATGACTGTCACGACCGACAGACCCTGCATGCAGCTCTATACCGGTGAGTTCTTCTCATCCAGGGAGCCCCGTGAAAGAGGCGATGCGTTCACAGCCCTGGCACTTGAGACAAGTGCCCATATCGATCCGATGAACTTCGGGCCTGAGGGTGAGGGCGTTCTTGAGGCGGGAGATGCCTTCCGCTCGGTAACTTCATACTCACTCAGGGAGAAAAAGGCATGAACGTCAGACTCATAGGCATCACGGGCGGATCAGGTTCGGGAAAGAGCACCGTCGTAAAAAAGATTTCTGAAGCGCACCACGACAGCGTGTGCATAGCGCAGGATAACTATTACAGAAGCGCGGCCTATGTGAACAATGACAACATCACTGCGTTCAACTTCGACCATCCCGATGCATTTGACATGGATCTGATGCTTGAGAACCTGATTGACCTGAAGAACGGGAAGGCCATAGACATGCCTCTTTATGACTTTGTGAACCACAGAAGGAAGGAAGAGACCCTCCACATTGAGCCCAAGACGATAATAATCGTCGATGGTCTCATGGTCCTCTACGACAGGAGAATCAGGGAGCTTATGGACTTAAAGCTCTATGTGGACACACCCT
>JBJEWN010000151.1:0-3710 GCA_051885075.1 Bullifex sp. | reverse complement strand
TTCAGGCTTTCTAGCCAGGCTTTATACTCTTCGTCTTTTTTGCATTGATAATTTCATGCCTTTCTGTTCAAGAAGGCGCATTGCATTTGTTTTCTGTTCTTTCATGATATAAAAAGGGCCGGTTTTCAGCCGACCCCATTGTAGCTATATGGCAATATCACATCAACTGTCTGAACATTGCCTTGAAGTCATCGATGGATGCTTCCTTCGGGTTTCCCGGTGCACATGCATCGGCAGCCGCACTCTGGGCGAGGAACTCAAGATCCTCTTCCTTTATTGCAGCGAGCTTTGAAGGAATGCCTACATCCTCGCTGAGCTTCCTGACAGCGGCAATCGCGGCTGACCTGTACTCATCCTGACTCATTTCATCAACACCCTTAACACCCATGGCACGTGCGATCTCGCGGTACTTCTCACCTGTGGTCTCCTTGTTGAAGTCCATTACGATCGGGAGCATCATTGCACATGCAACTCCGTGAGGTGTGTCATAGACCGCACCGAGAGTGTGGGCCATTGAGTGTGCGATGCCAAGACCTACGTTTGAGAAGCCCATTCCTGCGATGTACTGTCCGAGAGCCATTCCCTCACGGCCTTCCTTCTCATTGGCAACCGCACCCCTTAAGGACTTTGCGATAAGCTCGATGGCCTTGATATGGAACATGTCGGACATTTCCCAGGCACCCTTAGTGGTGTAACCTTCAATTGCATGCGTAAGTGCATCCATGCCTGTCGAAGCGGTAAGCCCCTTGGGCATTGAGCTCATCATGTCAGGATCGACGACTGCCACGATAGGCATGTCATGGGGATCGACGCAGACGAACTTTCTCTTTCTTTCCACATCCGTGATTACATAGTTGATCGTTACTTCAGCTGCCGTACCGGCTGTGGTGGGGACGGCAATGATGGGTACGCATGGCTTCTTCGTGGGAGCAACGCCTTCAAGGGACCTGACATCCTCAAACTCGGGGTTTGCGATGATTATTCCGATTGCCTTTGCGGTATCCATGGAAGATCCGCCGCCGATTGCCACGATGTAATCAGCACCGGAAGATTTGAAAGCCTGAACACCGTGCTGTACGTTTTCAATTGTCGGGTTTGCCTTGATATCGGAGTAGATGTCATAGGCAAGACCTTCCGCATCAAGAATGTCGGTGACCTTCTTTGTAACAGCGAATTTAATGAGATCGGGATCGGAGCAGACGAAAGCCTTCTTAAAGCCCCTTGCCTTTGCCTCATTTGCGATTTCCTTTATCGCACCGTAACCATGATAGCTCGTTTCGTTGAGCATGAATCTGTTAGCCATTTGTTTCTCCTTTTTCCATTCGGACTTAATTACTAAGTTAACGGAAAATCGGGAGAATGCAAGAAAAAAGAGTTAAAACAGTGTGTTAAGGCAGTGCCTGTATGGAAATCACGGGAATTACAGGCGATACCGCAGTAACCGTAATTCAGATAGATGAAAACCCGCACCGGGTTTTTGAAACATCCTGACTTTGATTCCGCATGACCTGATGCCATAATTCCATGGGCTTTGCCTCTTTTTTCAGCCGTGCAAATAAATATCAGTGACACTGAAAGATGTACTTTCCGGGTTCCTGATGAAAGGTTGCAGACATGATAATATTTTTTGTATAATGAGCGAACATAGGTGGAATATGAAGAGAATAATACTTATTGCACTTCTTCTGCTCACAGTCACTTTAACTCTATCCGCTGCAAATCAGGTCGTGTCCTCAAAGAAGGCCGCTGCCTTTGATGCAGCCGGTGAGTCTTATACGCTTGTGAAACAGGAGAGCTATACCTCACAGCTGGGAAATGTCACTCCGGCTGCCATGCCGGACAGGACATCCGCCGCACTGGGAAACATTAACTACCCGGTGACAGTCGGTGATGTATACACGCTTTCATATACGGTCTCAGGTGCAACGATCGAGCTCCCGCTCCTCGTTACCCATTCCCAAACGGTTACTGTTCCTTCCGTAGGAACGATTTCCACGGAAGGAAAGACCTACATGCAGCTGAAGGACGCTGTCGAGAAGAGCGTCACGTCCTACTATCCTTACAGCAACCCCGTGCTGACCCTGACGAAGACCGGTGTCTTCAGTGTCTACGTATCAGGTGAAGTATACGCATCAAGGTATGCGGAAGCCTGGGGACTTACGAGACTTTCCGATCTGATCGCACTGGCAACCGACATGGCATCCACGAGAAGCGTTACCGTCAGGAATGCTTCCGGTGAGAAGACATATGATCTTTACCGTGCGGTGAGGGAAGGGGATGAAAACGAAAACCCGATTTTAAGAAACGGTGACAGCGTCATCTTCAGCCGCCGTGATACGCTCGTGACCGTAGGAGGTGCCGTCAACCGTCCGGGCAGTTACCAGATACTGGAAGGTGAGGGCGTTTCAGAGCTTCTTTCCTCCTATGCGGGAGGATTTGCTTCCAATGCGGATATTGCTGCCATCGTGCTCCGTCGCTACGAGAACGGTGCATATACGGAAAGGGTAATACCGGCTGACAGTGACATTGAACTGGAGGACAGTGACATCATCTACGTAACAGCCCTCAGAACCGATCTGGGATCGGTGTCTGTCGAAGGCGCACTGCTCAACAAGGATACGGGTACACAGATAAGCGGCAATGCCAGTGCTTCCTACTACTTCAGATTTGCCGAAGGCGACACCGTAAGGGATCTTGTCGAGGGTATGAGTGATTACTTCATTTCCGCAAGCGACCTTTCAGGTGTTTACCTCATAAGAAACGGTGAGAACATCGCACTCAGTTTCTCAGATATCCTCTACGGGAATGATGAAACAGGATCAATGATGCTTAAAAGCGGTGACAGGTTCATAATTCCGTTCAACCAGCTTGTGGTCAATGTCATCGGGGCCGTGAACAAGAGCGGTGTATTCGGATATGTTCCGGGAAAGAATGCATCGTATTACATTACCCTTGCGGGAGGCCTTTCCACAGACAGCAAGGGACCGGATGACTATACGGTCCGTGACAAGTACGGCAACAAACTGAAGAATTCCGATCCGGTACCGTCCGAAGCGGTCATCGAAGTTGAAAGGGACAACTTCGTACGCAACCTTCAGCCTGCTGTTGCCGTAATAGGTATCGTCTCATCGGTACTCGCAATCGTCTCGGCAACCCTTGCCATCGTCGCACCGAGCATCTACTGATCAGGGGGATTTTGAAATGGAAAACAACATGCATGATGATGAGATAGATCTCCTTGAACTTGCCAAATCGTGCGTCAGGCACAAGCTGATGATCGCACTGTTCTTCATAGTGGCTGTGGCCGCTGCCGTGGGGTATCTTGTAATAACAGTTCCCACCTATGAAGCCAGCGTCACGATCATGGTCAAGCCGATAAATGATTCAGCCGGTTCGCTTACAAGCCTGCTTTCCGGCTCATCAGTGACTTCAAGCAAGATTACGACCGAACTTGAGCTCATGAAGAGCAGACTCAATCTTGGCAATGCGCTTGAAATGCTCGATCTTAACGACTATGAGACCCGGGACGGGCTTAAGTACAGTGAGTTTGAAAAGCCGCTTACCGCAAAGAGCCTGGATGAAAGTGTAACCGTTGCGGCAGTAAAGGATACAAACCTTATAAAAATCACGGTTACGAACTCTTCTCCCGAGTTTGCGCGTGACTATGCGAACGCACTTGCACTTTCCTACAACCAGCTACTGACCGAGAT
>JBJEWN010000150.1:0-3711 GCA_051885075.1 Bullifex sp. | reverse complement strand
CTCTATAGCCAAGTCTATAGCCAGAGCAATGGGACGTAAGTATGCAAGAGTTTCATTAGGCGGAGTACGTGACGAAGCTGATATCAGAGGTCACAGGAAAACCTATGTGGGAGCTATGCCGGGACGTATTATTACGGCTCTCCAGCAGGCAGGCTCAGCAAATCCGCTGATTCTGTTTGATGAGATCGACAAGATGTGCAGTGATATTAAAGGAGATCCGTCCTCTGCAATGCTTGAGGTTCTTGAGAAGCTCGGAATCAAGCCCGAGAACGTCAGAGGCTATGCATCCAGCACCGGTTCCGGCGGAACACTTGCCGCAGGCGACCACCTCAAGGACGTATATCCAAACATCAAGATCGGTGCAGGTGAAGCACTCCAGTGCCCGACACTGCTCAGAAACGGTTTCGGCGGACACAGGATCGAGGGTATCGGTGACAAGCACGTACCATGGATCCACAACGTAAAGAATACCGACATGGTTCTTTCCATCGATGATCAGGACTGCATGGACATCTACCGCCTCTTCAACGAACCGGAAGGAAAGGAATACCTCAGAAGCATCGGCGTCAAGGAAAGCGATATTGAAAACCTCGCCCTCTTCGGTATTTCCGGTATCGGCAACATGCTTTCAGCAATCAAGATGGCAAAGTACTACGAGATGGAAGAGGACGATGTGGTATTCACAATCCTTACCGACAGTTCAGTCATGTACACAAGCCGCCTTGCGGAGCTTACGGAGCAGCAGGGTCCCTTCTCCCTCATGGAAGCTGCACGCGTCCATTCAGGTGCACTCCTCCATCAGGGAATCGACAATGCGCTTGAACTCGGCTACTATGACAGGCTCAGGATCCACAACCTCAAGTACTACACCTGGGTTGAGCAGCAGGGAAAGACCTACGAGGAACTCAACAGGCAGTGGTATGACAGGAACTACTGGAAGGACATTCCCAAGCTTGTTCCCGTCATCGACGCCCTCATCAGAGAGTTCAACGACCAGATTAAGAAATAAGCAGAAATGCACGAATTCAGAATGCCGGGCATGGTTCCGGCATTCTTTTTAGGGAGATAACAGGAAAAATGAAATTCAGATATGTTTGTCTTGACTGCGGAGCTGAGTTCGTCACCGATGACATCATGTACCTCTGCCCTAAGTGCGGCGGCACGGAAAAACCGGGCGAGTTCAGACGCGGCGTGCTTTCAGTCATCTACGATGATGAGGAAATGAAGCGCCTTAAGGAAAAGGAAAACGTAACCTTCTACGACTTCTTCCCATATGAGATTAAGAATAAGGATGCATACCCTGTCGGTGGAACACCGCTGGTAAGACCGATCAGGATAAGCAAGCGCTATGGCATGAAAGGCCTTAATCTCAAACTGGACAGCCAGCTTCCCTCAGGCTCCTTCAAGGACAGGGCTAGCCAGCTCATCGCGGCCCAGGCAATGGCACACGGTGTCAATAAGATCGCACTTGCATCCACAGGCAATGCGGGTGCTGCAATGAGCTGTGCGGGAGCAGCCTACGGCCTTGACATCGTACTCTTCGTTCCGGCAACCGCACCTGTGAACAAGCTGATGCAGAGCGTCCTGTTCGGAGCACATGTGGTACCGGTGAAAGGAACCTACGATGATGCATTTGCCCTTTCCATCGAGTACACACGTCTCCACGGAGGCATTAACAGGAACACAGCCTACAACCCGATGACGATTGAAGGAAAGAAAAGTATTTCCATCGAACTCTTCAATGACCTTGGAAGGAAGGCCCCCGATGCCGTATACGTTCCCACCGGTGACGGCTGCATCTTCGGCGGTGTATGGAAAGGTTTTTACGATCTTCTTCAGGCAGGACTGATTGATAAGATGCCCCATCTCATCTGTGCCCAGGCAGAAAAGTCAAATGCCATAAGCCAGGCATTCAGGACTGGAAAATTCCTGGAAGTATCTGCAACGACAAGGGCAGACAGCATTTCCGTCAACAACCCTGCAAACGGAAGGATGGCAGTACACGGCATTAAGCACTCGGACGGATGGTCAGTTGAAGTCAGCGAGGATGAAATACTCTCTGCCCAGCTTGAACTCACAAGGGATGCAGGCGTATTCGTCGAACCCGCTGCCGCCTGTGCTTTCGCGGCCTTCCGCAAGGATGCTGAAAACGTGAAGGCAAAGCTCGGGGAGGATGCCGTCATTACGGTACTTCTGACCGGAACCGGCTTCAAGGACATGGCAGTCTTCGACGGCCGTGTCACACTGCCTCAGGCGATCGAAAACAGCGTAGAGGAAGTAAGAAAACTTAATTTCTGATGTAACTTATCATACGGCAGACTGTTTACTATGCAAAGGACCGCTATGAAACAGTTTGCCGTTGTTTTATTATCATTTCTGCTTTTGATTTCATGTGCTTCCACACAGAGCATCCCCGCAGAGGATGAAGGCATTACCTACGACATGGAAAGCATGAAAATAAAACTCTCCGAGAAGGATCTCATCAAGGAAGAAGAGCCTCAGAGAGACATAAGGACACTTGACAGGAATACTATTGCAACCAACATTCCTTCAGACTCTGTCCTGTCTTCCAATGCAGAACTTTACCTTGTGCGGATTGCAAATCAGCAGTATGTCGCATCAAGAACAGAGGAGAACACACTTCTTGAGTCATCCTTCACGATAAGGGATGATGACGGATTCATCACGATTGAATCCAAAAAACCTTTTACCGGCATTGGCATCAATGACAGTGTATCCGTATCCGTTTACTCAGAGGACATGGATGGCTACATGGAATACATCTTTTCCACTCTGAAGACAACGGATGTAAGGGCACTCTATCCAAGCGATGAAGAGTATGTTCAGTTCTTCAATCATAAGTCAGGTATCATCGGGGAAGGAAAACTTTACACCGCAACGTTCCCCACAAGTGATGAAAAACTTGAGATCATCACAGCCCTGGCTGCAAAGTACGGTATCAGGACAGTGATAAACTATTCGGACAGAAGCTTTGAAATCGGATCATGTGAGGTTTATCAGGTATCTGATCCGAGACAGCTGGTTCTCACCCTGATCGATACTGAAGGCCCCTACCTCATCATCTCAAAGCCCGATACCAACACATCCCTCGTCATGGCCCTCCTTGAAGCCCTTGCAGGCACAAGACTTGATGCGATCGAAGAGTGCTTCATGAGGTACTTTGAATCAAAATACTCCCTGACAAACTCAGACAGGCGTTATGATATTATCAGATCATGGTTTGAGCGGGAGCTGATGAAGATCACAGGTGCGAGCGCACTGGAGGATAAGGCATTACTGCATCTGTCAGTAAGCTACCTGAAAAACAATCTTTCTCTTACTACGAACGACATATCAAGTCTCCGCCTCGCACTGAGATAATACATGAACACCTCAGGCAGGTGGGGCCTGAGGTGTTCTTTTCAACCGATCAGCAAACGCATATTATCTTTTCGTTATCCATAAATCTTTATCCCGGTCTTTAATACTTCGTTTATTAATTCCGGATTAATTTTAGGTTGTTCTGAATTCAGAACATCTGTCTTTTTTTCAGAGCTTCGCGAAGTAGTTTGTCACTCATCACCAACCTCAATAAGTTCTTGTCGTGTCCCTTGCCCCGCTCTCAGTTCATAGCGAAACTCTTTTTTTGTCGGCGGAAACCCCTCGGCTCGGATGCGGGGAGGAGCAGATAATATAATAATGAAAAAATAT
>JBJEWN010000149.1:0-3717 GCA_051885075.1 Bullifex sp. | reverse complement strand
ATTCGTAAAACGGATAAGGGACTATGTAAGGGCACACGAACTGGACTGATTAACCCGATTCAGGTGGACAAAAGTCAGTTAATCACATAATAATTAAGACTGATCAGGAATTTTACACTTTAGGACAAAATATGAATTTCAATCAGTTAGGATTAACGGACAGAGTCCTCGAAGGCATAAAGGATGCCGGGTTCGAGACATGTACCAACGTGCAGGAGATGGTCCTGCCTGTTTCCCTCAGCGGCCGTGATGTGATGGTTCAGTCCAAAACAGGCTCGGGAAAAACAGCAGTTTATCTGCTCACCATCATGGAGCAGTATGCAAAACGTCAGAATGCGGGGCTTCCCCTTCCCGTAAGCCTTGTAATAGCACCGACAAGGGAGCTTGCCCTCCAGATCGAGGAGGATGCGAAGCTTCTTTCAAAGCACCTTGACGGATTCAGGGTAGGCTGCTTTTACGGCGGAGTCGGCTATGGGCGCCAGAATGAGGAAATCAGCTCGGGCCTTGCCCTCTATGTCGGTACCCCCGGACGTCTCATAGACTTTGCCCAGTCAAGGAAAATTGACTTCAGACAGTTCTCCATCGTCGTCATCGATGAAGCGGACAGGATGTTTGACATGGGTTTCTACCCTGATGTTCAGAAGATGTTCTCCCTGATGGTGAAGAGCCAGGAGCGCCAGACGCTCCTTTTATCCGCAACGCTTTCCACAAGGGTAAGGAACCTGGCCTGGGAGTACATGAACACTCCCGTCGAGATCGAGAGCCAGCCCGAGGAAATAACCGTAAAGAACATAACCCAGGAGCTTTTCCACGTCACCAAGGATGAGAAGTTCCAGCTTCTTCTGGACCTGCTGAAAAAGGAAAATGCGAAGAGCTGTCTCATATTCACGAACACGAAGGGAAAGGCAGTAGAGGTTTCAAAGCGCCTGACCATGAACGGTTACAGAACCGCATATCTCATGGGAGACATGGCACAGAAGGACCGTCTTGCCGCGCTTCAAAAGATGAAGGACGGTAAACTCGACATACTGGTTGCCACCGACATCGCAGCCCGCGGTCTTCAGATCGATGATCTGGAACTCGTGGTCAACTACGACATTCCGGAAGACTTTGAGGCATATGTTCACCGTATCGGAAGAACCGCCAGGGCCGGAAAGAGCGGAAAAGCCATCACACTCGCATGTGAAGAGTACATTTACGGCCTTGAAGCCATTGAGAACTACATTCAGATGAAGATTCCCGTGCTCTGGGCAGATGAAATCGGTCTTGAGCATGTTGAGGACAAAAGTGAAGGTTACAGACTTTCAGAGCGCCCGGGACGTACGGGAAAAACCTCCTCAGGCCGCACATCATCAGACAGAAGGTCTTCCTCAAAGGGAGGAAAAGGTCACCGGCCCGGCAAAAAGCCCGCTGAGAAGAAAAAGGAAGTCGATTACGACAGACTTGCAAAGATGTCTCCTGAGGAAAGAATGGAGTATTACAAGAAGGCATACGGCGATGCCGGAAAGAAAGCTGAGGAACATAAGCCTTCCGGCCGCAGGCCTAAGACGCAGGGAGCTGTGAAGAAGAATCCTTCAAGGACGGATACGCCTAAGCCCAGGACTTCCGATGAGGTAAAAAGGAAGCCTGCTGAGGCTCCGAAGCAGAAGAAGGATGTTACTCCCATGCCGAAGGTCCAGAGCGCACCTGTCCAGAAAACGGTTGAACCCAGGAAGAAGGGGATCATCTCAAAGGTTCTTTCACTTTTCAGGAGAGAAAAATGAGCCTGATGAGGAGATTCGTCGAGTATTACAGACCTTTCATGAAGCTCTTCATACTCGACATTGCGATCGCGGCCTTTTCTTCGGTTCTTTCCATACTCTTTCCGCTGCTGACCAGATACCTCCTGAACGTACCCATACCGCAGAGGGACTACAGGGGCATGACTGTCATCTTTGCCATAATGCTTGCAGTCTACATCATTCAGGCCGTAAGCAATTACATCCGCATCCGCTGGGGCCATAACCTGGGCGTAAGGATGGAAAACAGGATGAGGGAAGACCTGTTTGCACACATCCAGACCCTTTCTTTTTCCTACTTTGACAGGACAAAGACCGGTACGATCATGAGCCGCATAACAAATGATCTTTTCCAGATCGCCGAAGTGGCACACCATGGTCCCGAGGACCTGCTGATAAGCGTGGCGACGATTCTGGGCGCGTACGTGCTGATGTTCACCATCAGTGTACCGCTGGCCCTCGTGTCGGTAATCCCATTGCCGTTCATGCTGTTCTACGGCATCGTCTTCGGACACCGGATGAAGGAAAGGAACAGGGCCGTCAGGCGCTCGGTTGCCGACATCAACGTTGATGCTGAGAATTCAATCCAGGGCATCAGGGAAGTCAAGAGCTTTGCACAGGAGGATTTCCAGAAGAACAAGTTCGACAAGTCAAACAGGAAGCTCCGGGCAACCAGGGAAGCAATGTATGCGCAGATGGCTTCGTATCATGCGGGAATAGGGTTCATGCGGGATGCGTACTATCTTGTCACCGTCGCAGGAGGTGCCGTGCTCATCGCACTCGGACATGCCGAGCTTGCCGATCTCCTGACATTCGTGCTTTACGTGTCGGTAGTCCTTCCTCCCATTGACCGTCTCATAAATTTCACTGAGCAGCTCCAGCAGGGCATCGCATCGTTTGAACGTTTTACCGAAGTCATGGACATAAAGCCTGAGATAAAAGACAGTGAGAATGCAAAGGACCTCAGTGTCACTGACGGGGAAATTGAATTCAGGGATGTGTCATTCTCCTATGAAACAAGGGGCGGGGAACTTGTGACTTCCCACCTTGACCTGAAAATCAGTGGCGGACAGCGGGTCGCCCTGGTGGGTGAAAGCGGTGCAGGCAAGACCACGATAGTATCCCTGCTTGCCCGTTTCTATGAACGCGACTCAGGTGTTATCACGATCGACGGGACTGACATCAGGGACGTCACCCAGGAGTCCCTTCACAGGGCCATAGGATTTGTCCAGCAGAGCGTCTTCCTCTTCGATGCCTCGATAAGGGAGAACCTCCGCTACGGAAAGAGCGATGCAACTGATGAGGAACTCTGGCAGGCCCTTAAGGTCGCGAACCTGTTTGACTTCGTCAGAAGTCTTCCCGATGGACTTGATACAGAAGTCGGAGAGAGGGGGACAAGGCTTTCAGGCGGTCAGAAGCAGCGCCTCTCGATCGCACGCGTCTTTCTGAAGAATCCTCCCATCCTCATCTTTGACGAGGCTACAAGCAGCCTGGACACCGAAAGCGAAGCCCTGATCCAGGAAGCTTTCAACAATATTTCAAAGGGAAGGACTTCCATTGTCATTGCCCACAGATTGTCCACAATCGTCGATAGTGATAAAATCTTCGTAATAGATGAAGGTACCGTTAAGGAGGAGGGAACCCATCAGGAGCTCCTGGCAGCGAACGGCCTTTATACCAGACTTTATAATATCAAGAGGGATGAGTTATGATCAAATTCCTTAAGCTGTTCATTGCCGTCATCATTGTCGTGCCTTTCTTCATCGTGAGCTATATTCCGCTCTTCATCGTCTTCATTCTCAAAAAGTGCGGAAAAAAGAATGCCTCGGAGGCCGTGCTCAATGCAACTGCCCACTTCCTGATAAGACTCATATTCCTCATGCTCGGCGGAAGGGTTAAGGTAAAGGGGCTTGAGAACATCCCCACGGAGGGCAGGCTC
>JBJEWN010000148.1:0-3722 GCA_051885075.1 Bullifex sp. | reverse complement strand
TGCGTTCAGGACTGGATCTGGATGAATTCCTCAGTAAGAAAGAGGAACTTCAGAATAAGAGATAAGAAACACAACTGCAATGAGCGATAACATGCAGAAGGAGCGGGTGTTATCCCGCTCCGGTTAATTCAAAGCATTATCGTAAGAGCTATCATGACCTGTCCCGCGTAGTAGGCAATCAGATTAAGGCGCCTGATGATCTGAATTTTCCTTCCGAAGCTGTAGTATATCGTGAAAAAATCACTTACAAGGAAAAGAAGTGCCCCGACAGTCAGTACGATATTCTTTGAAGTCGCACCTGAAGTGATAAGAAGTGAGAGGGCAGCGGAGAACATTGCGATCACAATGACAAGATAAACATACCCGAATGCCTTAAGGGCTTTACCGGGTGCCGTGATGCGTTTCATCAGAGGCGGTATGGAAAGAACCGATATGACGGCAGCAGCAATCAGTGCGGGAAGAATGATCCTGCTTCCTCCTGATGACAGCATTGCACCGATATAGAAGAAGTGACCTGCCAGGAATGCGAAGATGCCAAGTGCAAATACCGAAGATGATTTCTGTTCCGGAACCACATACCTGAGATTGAGAAGAATATCCCCGATCATGCCAAGGATCAGACCTTTGACGATGATGTCTCCATACATGGTTACGTGCTGTGAGAAAAGAAAAACTCCGAGAAGCACGAAAAGAAGTGAAGCAGTCCCCTTCAGAAACACTGCTTTCCTCATTTCTTCCTTTTCCTCAGAAATGATGAAAACACTTTGAATAATGAACCCAGCAACAATAAGTAACAGTGGAATCATACCAATCCTCCTGAAAACACGATAAACCCGAAGAGTCCGATTCGCAAATAAAAAAATCGGTTTCAGTAAAAAAACATGAAGCCGTGACAATAGGAAACGGGGACACTGATATTTTACAGTTTTCGTTCTGGGTCAGATGATATGATGATTGACATGAAAAATGACAGAGATTAAGTTAAAATGTATATGAAAAAGATTAAATTACCTCTTCCTCTGATATTGGTTCTTGCAATCGTCATAGGTACATTGTCCGGAACATTCCTTCCGGAAACAGCTGTAAGATTCGTATACACTCTTTCGGAAATATACGCATCTTTCCTTGGGTTCTTCATTCCTCTGATGATCATTGCATTTGTATCAAACGGAATAGCTGACCTTGAAATAGGCAAAGCGGGTAAACTGCTGCTGGTCACATGTGTCATAGCGTATTGTTCTTCATTCGTGGCAGGCAGTGCCGCTTTCTTCACTGCGGATAAACTTTATCCTTTCATCCTTGGCGGAAGCAGTTCCGTAATGGCCGGAATGGAAACAGGTACATCGCTGGAACCTCTTTTCACCGTTTCAATGCCACCTTTCTTTGATGTACTCTCAGCTGTGGTTTTTGCATTCATGCTGGGCCTTGGCGCAAGTTCGCTTTCTGCCAAAGGGAAGGGCGAAACACTGAGAAACGTCATGAAGGACTTTTCTTCGGTGATTGAAAGATCGCTCAGCCGCTTTGTCATTCCATTACTTCCGGTTTACGTTATAGGAACATTTGCTTCGATTGCTTATGAAGGTGAAAGCACAGTCATTTTCAAATCGATGTGGAAGGCTTACATCATGATGATCGTCCTTCATCTGATATATATCATCGTCTTTTACACAATAGCCTGTCTGATTACCCGTAAGAATATTTTCACAATGCTGAAAAATGAACTTCCGGCTTATGCGACTGCACTCGGAACACAGTCCAGTGCGGCATCAATTCCCGTGAATCTGAAATGTGCTGAAAAAAACGGAATAAGCGGGGAGATTTCCGCCTTCGTGATCCCTCTGGGCGCAAACATCCATATGCCGGGATCAATGATTTCAATAGTATCTATAGCAATGGCTGCAATGATGATGTTTTCCATGGAGTACAATGCACAGATGTTCATGGCGTTCATAGCAGTGATGGGTGTTGTTACCATAGCTTCTCCGGGAGCGCCGGGCGGCTCCGTCATGTCCGCACTTCCATTCATCGGAATCCTGGGACTTTCTTCCACAGGTCCGATCGCAAGTCTCCTGATCGTGCTTTACATTGCTCAGGACAGCTTCGGTACTGCATGCAATGTCGCATGCGATACCGCACTTGCCTTAATGATTGACAAAGTCAGCTCTGCGATCAGAAACTGATGGATATCCGGCTTCTTACGAGGCCGGATCATTTTTGTTCGATCATCAGATGTTTTTCAATCTTCCCCATCCTTGCCTGATAGCAGAAAGGAAGCAGGAAACCTGCGCCTATCCATGCGGCAGGGGATGCAAGGCATACTCCCTGATAGCCAAGGAAAACAGGAAGAGTGAATGCCGCTGCTGATCTGATGACAAGCTCTGTTACTGAGGAAATCATCGGAATCGAACCTGATCCAAGTCCCTGGGATCCGGTACGGAAGAGGAAGATCATTCCCAGCGGGATGAAGAATATGACTACGGTATTGGTATATATCTGGGCATTTTCTATGATCGATGGATCGGTAGTAGCCGCATCAAGGAAGAGATATGCCATGGGCCTTGTAACATAATGTGCAAGCACGAAGGCAATTGCAGACCATACTATGAGAATACCCATTGAATATCTGAATCCCTGTCTTATTCTCTTTATGTTGACGGCTCCCAGATTCTGAGCCGCAAAAGTACTTATCGCCATGCCAAGGGCAGGGAAGAACTGGGAAAGCAGGTTTTCTATTTTGTTACCGACGGAGTAAGCGGCAACAATGTCGGAACCGAAGGAGTTGATTGCGATCTGAACTATTATGACACCGATTGCACAGACGGAAAACTGGAAGGCTCCGGGAAGTCCGATGCGGAGCAGTTTTGTAATCAGATGCGAATCTATGCGGAAATCATCTCGTGAAGGACGGAGAATAGGCAGTTTCCTATTAATGTAGAAGAAACATATGACCGCACTGATCCCCTGGCTGAGTACTGTGGCAAGTGCAACGCCCGTGCATCCCAGAGGGATGACAAGCACCAGTGCAAGATCAAGAACAACATTGAGAATTGATGATACTACCAGGAAAAGCACGGGACTTTTTGAGTCTCCTACAGCCCTTAGGATGCTGGCGAAGAGGTTGTAATATATATTGGTAATGAGACCTATATATATTACCATGATATAATCATTGGCCATATCAATGATGTTGGACGGTGTATTGACCAGTATAAGAAGCGGTTTTGAAAATAGTGCAAAGAGTGCTGAGATGATTACACCTATTACCAGCGAGAGGATGATGCTCATGGCGTAGCTTTTTTTCATGAGCCTTTCATCCCTGGCTCCGAAAGCCTGGGAAACTATAACGGCAAAACCGTTGCCGAGTCCTATCGAAAAACCCACAACCATGAAACTGAAGCCTCCTACAGCGCCAAGGGCAGCAAGTGCATCAACGCCTACGAATCTTCCGACCACTATGGTATCAACGGTTGCATATACCTGCTGGAAGAGGTTTCCCAGAAAAAGGGGTATTGAGAAACCCAGCAGCAGTCTGAGTGGGGACCCCACTGTCATGTCTTTTTCCATAAATTTGCTATATAGCGCCATTGATTTAAAATGTCAATCGATTGACATAAAAAATAATTTGAGAGATATCTGTTTATTATATAAAAAATTATGTGAATCAGAAAAAATATTTTGAAAAAAGTTGTGAAAACCCCTTGCAGTAAAGGTGGAAAAGGAGT
>JBJEWN010000147.1:0-16835 GCA_051885075.1 Bullifex sp. | reverse complement strand
AAACTCATTCTGGTCATCGGGAAGGAAAGCTGAGTAAATCCAGCCCGTTTCCGGAGAGACGTACCGTCTTGCCGTGAAACCTGATGATGTGTTATCAGGAATAATTCCTGATGTAAATATCGATTCACCTCCCGGGGTCTGTATCATGATGGCGGCATTGTAGCTGATCATCCTGTTGCTGATCATTTTCTCCATTGATGATGTCTTCACCCTGAAGATAAGGGAACCGTATCTGATCTGATAATCGGAATAGAGCGGCAGAATGAAGAAGAGAACGTTCCTGTCAATGTATCCCGCTTCTGCCGAGGTAACGCACACGGGCCATTCATTAACGGACTGATCATCTCCGAACATGCTTTTGGCAAATTCCCTTTTTTCGGGACCGAAGTTGAATGTCCAGAACAGATCCTTCTTCCAGGTAGTGGATGATGTGACCATGTAGTCGCATGAGAAAATGTTTATGATTATGTCCTCATACCACTCGTTGGAGGAGGTAAGTATGGAAAGGTAGCTGATGAGTGGCAGCAGCTGGTAGGGATCCTGTGCCTTCCTTGCTCCCGAGATGATTCCGTCGATCATAAGTCTTGATGCCGTTTCCCTCATCTGGGCAATCCTGTTGTCAAGCTGAAGGGAAATCTGCCCCAGTTCCATATCCACGGTTTCGAAGACTTCCTCCCTGAACCGTCCCAGAAAACGGGAATTGAAATAAACGGATATCACGAGAATCGGCACGCCGAGTATGAGAAGGGATGTGCCAAGGTATTTGAAATAGTGAGTGCCTTTATTCCTGAAGAACTTCGGTTTATCCATTTTTTTCTTTTTTCACTGTCCTTTTGATTCGCTCAGGGGGGAGAACTTGCTTTAAGAGTTTAAGGTTTAATTCATTCAATGTAAATTTTATATTCCGCTGAAAACCTTCCGTGAAAAAAATGGAAAGAGGAAAAAATTGTCAAATTGAGGAAAACCTCAGAATAAAAAATGTAAATTGACAGATACCTAAACCGGCCTGATGCTGTTCTCATCACAGGAGGTGTCATGAGGACAAAGGATATTACGGTCCCATCACTGAAAAAGAGGACATCACGGGCACTGCGCCGTGACTGGCAGCTTATGGTGCTGTGCATACTGCCGGTTGCATATTTCATTATTTTCCATTATGTGCCGATGTATGGCGTGCAGATCGCGTTCAAGGACTTCAGGGCCGTTGACGGCATCTGGGGAAGTCCATGGGTCGGACTGAAGCACTTTAAGAGATTCTTCAATTCATCACAGTTCTGGCCTCTCCTGAAAAATACACTGTCCCTCAGCTTCATGCAGCTGCTGCTTGGTTTTCCAGTTCCGATAATCCTTGCAATCCTGCTGAACCAGACCAGAAGCAAAAAGTTCAGGAAGTTCGTTCAGTCAGTGGTTTACTGTCCCCACTTCATTTCAATTGTAGTCCTGACAAGCATGCTCTATATCTTCCTCTCTCCGAGAAACGGAATCATCAACACGATAATCAAGGCATTCGGAGGGGAAGCGGTATTCTTTCTTGGTGAAGCAAAGTACTTCCGCCCGGTATTCGTGATTTCCGGTATCTGGCAGAATGCCGGATGGAATGCGATCATCTATATTTCCGCCCTTGCAGGCATAAGTCCGGATCTCTATGAGGCAGCCGAAATGGACGGTGCAAACAAGTGGCAGCGGATCTGGCACATAGATCTTCCCGGAATCCTTCCCACCATGGTCATGATGTTCATCATGGAAATCGGAAAGGTCATGAATCTGGGCTTCCAGAAAGCGTACCTGATGCAGAATGCACAGAATCTGGCTGCCAGCGAGATCATTTCAACTTACGTCTACAAAGTCGGTCTCATCAATGCCCAGTACAGTTATTCCGCTGCGATCAACCTGTTCAACAGCGTCATCAACATCATCCTTCTCGTCTCCTGCAACTACCTTGCGAAGAAGATCACGAAGAACAGTCTCTGGTAAGGGGGAATTGGGAAAATGCTTAAAGACAGAATAACCAGATTCAGGGCCCAGTCCCTCTCAGACAGAATCTTCGATGTGGCATGCACCCTGCTTCTCATGCTCATCGCACTTTGCGTGATCTATCCGCTTTACTTCATAGTCATCGCATCTTTCTCCGATCCCGTGGCGATCAACAACGGTGAAGTCGTGTTCTGGATCAAAGGCTTCAACGTGACCGGGTATCAGAAGATATTCGAGAACACCAAAATCTGGCGTTCGTACGCAAATACAATCTTCTATACGGTTGCTGGAACCGCGATTCAGGTAACCCTTACGATGATGTTCGCATATCCATTAAGCCGTAAGGAGTACTGCCTCAGGAATCCCCTGATGTTCCTGGCAATGTTCACGATGTACTTTCAGGGCGGCATGATCCCGACATATCTCTGGATGTCACAGCTTCACCTGTACAACACCAGGCTTGTGATACTTCTTCTGCCCGCGATCAACGTGTTCAACCTGATAATCGCGGTGAACTACCTGAAGAACAACATTCCGGAGGAGCTGTTTGAGGCCGCATCGGTGGATGGACTGGGTCACATCCAGTACTTCATCCGGATAATCCTTCCCCTGTCACAGACGATCATGGTGGTCCTGATACTCTACTATGGCGTTGCCCACTGGAATGAATTCATGAATGGTCTTATCTATCTCAGGGATGAGAAGCTGTACCCGCTCCAGCTGACACTGAGGGGAATCCTTCTGCAGAACCAGGCTTCAGGACTTGGTGATGTCGACAGCATGGTCGAACAGCAGAAGGCCGCGGAACTGATCAAGTACGGACTGATCATCGTATCGACTCTTCCCGTACTCGTTGTTTATCCGTTCCTGCAGAAATACTTTGCAAAAGGCGTGATGATCGGCTCAGTCAAGGGCTGATGAAACCAAGGAGGTTATAAATGAAGAAGACATTATCAATTCTTATGGTGATGTTAGTGTGTGCATCCCTCTGCTTCGCAGGCGGATCAAAGGAGTCCGGAGCAGCGTCCGTCAGTGAGATTTCCTTCAATAAGGAAGGTCTCCCGATCGTTAATGAGCCGGTTGAATTCGAGATCGCGGCAGCAACCCAGAAGAATAAGGACTTCAAGGAACTGCAGTATTTCAGGGATCTGGAAAAAGACACAAATGTCATCATCAACTGGAACATGTCCTCCGATGACGGATGGAATGAAAAGAAGAGCCTGCTTTTTGCAAGCAACATGCTTCCCGATGCATTCTACGGCAATGACATCCTGACGGATGTGGACATCATGAAGTACGGATCCCAGGGAATGCTCATTCCCCTCAATGACCTGATCGAGGAGTATGCTCCCAACTACAATGCGATCCTCAACCAGCATCCTGAGTACAGATCCCAGCTGACAGCTCCCGACGGCAACATCTATGCCCTCGGTACGATCAATGAGATCAATCCGACCACTCATGACCACCTCTTCATAAATAAGACATGGCTTGATAACCTCGGGCTTGAGGTTCCCACGACCATTGAGGAGTTTGAGGCTGTGCTCAGGGCCTTCAGGGATTACGATGCAAACGGAAACGGGGACCCAAATGACGAAATCCCGTTCACCTTCAGGTACAGCTCAACCGATCTTTACAACAGGCAGCAGGGTATCCAGTCTATGTTCGGCATCTTCGGCCAGCTTGATGACATCTATCACTTCGTCGTTAAGGACGGAAAGGCTGTCTATACTCCTGCAACCACCGAATACCGTGATGCAATCGAGTGGTTCCATAAGCTGTACAGCGAAGGTCTAATCGATAAGGAAGTCTTCACGCATGACAAAAACGTCTATGTGTCCAAGATTCAGAATCCTCAGAACATAGTAGGTATGTTCCTTGGATGGAGTGCATCGGCAACTGCCGCGGCAAACAAAGGCAACTACATCCTCATGGCTCCGATCGAAAACGTGAACGGAGAGAAAATCTGGAGAAAGGTCAATGCAAAGGTCATTTCCAGAGGTGCATTCGCCATTACGAACAAGTGCGAGCACCCTGAAGTCCTGATGAGGTGGATTGATCAGTCCTTCGATCTGGAGACTTCCCTTGAAATCTGTCAGGGCATGCTTGGTAAGGCCCTTGAAAAGACGGAGGAAGGCAGATACAGATTCCTTCCCGTTCCTGCAGGAACGAACCTCGATGCGATCATCCATGAATACGGCCCCGGCAATGACGGTATTTTCACAGTCATGAATGAGATCGTTGAAAAGCTCGATCTCAACGCCAACCTTCAGGAAAGAAAGGACAATGATATCTTCCTCGATCCGTATCTCGTACCGCTTACTGAGATGTATCCGAGCGTGTTCTTCACTGAAGATGAGATCGAGGAAGTCAGCGTCCTTCAGACCGACATCGATTCCTACGTCCTTCAGAAGTACGCTTCCTGGATCGTTGACGGCGGTGCAACCGCGGAATGGAATACCTTCCAGACAAAGCTTAAGAACATGGGAGTTGACAGGTATATCGAGATTTACCAGGCAGCTCTTGACAGGTTCTACGCAAAATAAACGAAAAAGCATGTGGTCCGGGCAATTGCCCGGCCACTGTGCATGGAGTACCGATGAAACCCAATCTTATCGTAATAATGGCCGATCAGCTGAGAGCTGATGTTTTAAGGTCAGGATACACCCCCAATATCGATTCCCTTCTTGATGACGGTGCGGAGTTTGCAAATGCCTACTGTGCATCCCCGCTCTGCGTGCCCGCCAGGGGTGCGTTCTTCACCGGACTGTGTCCGAACACGAACGGTTCCCTCATAAACCCCTGGGAGAAGAAGGATGCAGCATACGGCGATGTTAAAAAGGGTGTGGAAAACCTTTATGGTCTTGTGGAAAGGGATTGGTACTCCATACACAGTGGAAAACAGCACCTCTTTACCGAAGGCGGAAAACTTGAGGATTCCGATCCTTCCGTAATCTGGGCCTCCACCGAGAAGACCTATAAGGCAATGCTGGAGGAACATGGGGTGAGACAGCCCGGCGTGCTGCCTAAGTTCAAAACCCATGTGCCTGAAATGGTGGACGGTAAGGTCACGAAAGTCTCAAAATACTCCAATGCCGTAACCGGCTGTCATCCCTATGATGAAAAGTACTTCTTTGATGTTTACTTTACCGACAAAGCGCTTGAAGCGCTGGATGAAAGGGACAGGGAAAAGCCTCTTTTCCTTTCCGCGATGTACCTGGCTCCCCATCCTCCCTTTGAAATCCCGGAACCATGGTTCTCAAAGTATGAAAGCCCGGATATTGAACTTCCAGAAAACACGGGAAAGTTCTATCCGTATCAGTCCCCGCTTCAGATGTACAACCTGACCGGGATAGTCGGTTCCCATTACTCAGGGGAGGAGTGGAGGGAAGCCAGAAGGGTATATCTCGGTCTCGTGTCGCTGCTGGATGAATGCGTGGGACGTCTGATCGGGAAACTGAAGGATGATAATCTTTATGATGACTCCATGATTATCTTCACGTCGGATCATGGCGAGATGCTGGGTGCCCACAGACTGTTTCAGAAGATGTGCATGTATGAGGAGTCTGCGCATGTTCCACTGGCAGTGAAACTGCCTTCGTCAATGAGTCAGGGGCATAAAGTATTGGCTGAGTATGTAAGTCACCTCGATGTCATGCCGACGATCTGCGATGCACTTGGCCTTTCTTCATCGAATGACTTTGAGGGCAGATCACTGCTGCCGCTGATAGTAAACGGTGACTCATCAGGTCTGAACGGAGAAGTATACATACAGTACGACGGAAACGGATCAAGATCGAACTTCCAGCGCTGTGTGATAAAGGACGGAATGAAGCTTATCGCGGATATTTTCAAAGATGAAGTGTTCCTGGAACTTTATGATCTTAAAAATGACCGTATCGAAAGTAAAAACCTGATATTTGACGGTAATCATGACGATGTTACCATGAAGCTGTACCGTATGCTCTCTGACCATATGAAAAATACAGGTGACATGCTTTCACTTCCTGAACCTAACATAAAAGCTTTCAGGGAAACACATCAGGATTTCAGGGTGAGGATGTGATGGAATCGGAATTCAGAAAAGAAGTGAAAGAACTGCTTTCCCTCTGGTGCTCTTCCCTTCTTGATCTCCAGATTCATTCATCAGACCGCCGGCTTGACGGTGCACTGATGTGCCCTGTGTGCGGGCGCATTCACGGAAGATGCTCCGATGCAATGTATCCTTTCATGGAGATGGCGCGGCTTACGGGGGATGACAAGTGGGTCAGGGCTTCGGAAAAGCTTTTTGAGTGGTCGGAGAATACAGTATCGCTTCCCTGCGGGGGATACATCAACGACATTGATTCCGACTGGAAGGGAACCACCGTTTTCACCCTGATCGCCATGATGGATGTGCTTGAGCATTACGGCACCCTTCTTCATGATGATTTCAGGAACAGGCTGCATGAACGCTCATTAAAGGCCGCCTGGTACATACATGACAGCGAATGGCTGAAAAATAAAAACACGAACTATCCCGTAACTGCAGCCCTTGCCCTGTACAGGGCCGGTAAACTCTTCAGTGAAGAGCGTTTCACAAAGAAAAGCAGGGAGTATGAAGAGGTAATATACAGCGTGTTCACTGAAAGCGGACTTGTGTTCGGTGAAGGCCGGGACAGGGACATGAAGAGTCCCAAAGGACTGTATGCCATTGATATCGGCTACAATGCTGAAGAAACGCTTGCATCCATTGCCATGCTGGGGCATGAGAAAAATGATGAGAGGCTTATTTCCCTGGCAGTGGAAGGTTACCGCTCCATTCTTCGTTTCTTCCTTGCGGACGGTGCCTGGGACAACAGCTTCGGAACCAGGAATTTCAAGTGGACATACTGGGGCAGCCGGACAAGCGACGGGGCAGCCGAAGCGCTCCTGCTGCTTTCGGAACATGACAAAACATTTTCAGCTGCCGCTGTCAGGAACATTGAACTTATGAAAAGATCCACTTCATCAGGACTTCTTGCAGGTGGACCTGACTATGAAAAGGCAGGTCAGGGTCCATGCATCCACCACAGCTTTACCCATGCAAAGGTGCTTGCCGGAATACTAAGGCGAGGCCTTGATGCGGAGAATGCCGGTAGCAGGGAAGAACTTGTGAGATATTCAGAACATGGACTCAGGAAGATACCTGATGCGGATTCATATATTTTCTCAAATGATACATACTCGGCAACGGTAACGGGATATGACTGGCCGTATATGAATGGAGGCCATGCTTCAGGAGGAGTCATGTCCCTTCTGGAAGCGGAAGGCTATGGCCCGATCCTCACGGCATGCATGGGAAGATACTACCTGAAGGAAAAAAACAACATGCAGGTTCCCTATGGCGCCATCCATCATGAATGCCCTGACATGAGAGTGGAGAAGGATGGATTTTCCAACAGATACTGCGGCAGCGTCATGCTGGGACAGGACGGTGAGAATACCATCACTGCAAAAGGAGTCCTTACAGATGAGAATGGCATGCCGTGTGAACCGTCTGTACCTTATTCCATAAGGTATGCATTTTCCGCGGACAGGATCAGGGTGAAGGCCGTATGTTACGGAAACTTCATTGTTCCTCTTGCTGCAGGCAGTGCAGTGATGGAAAAAAGCGGGGATGAAGTAAAGCTCTCGGAAAACGGAGTAACCGTCACCCTGAGAAGGACGGATGGCGGAACCATCGTTCTTCCATACGGGGATGAACTGATGTTCAGTCTTTCTCCCGGACTTCAGTACCTGAAGACCGTGCTGGAACCGGATGAGGACGGAATTACAGAATTTGAGATAGTAATTAAAAGGGGTGAATCAGATGGAAGAGAAAAAACTTGATGAAGCGATAAACCATGCTTGGAAGCAGACTGAAAAGGCCATGCTTGATCTTGGGGATAAGTTCAAACCTTCCCACAGTACCGGTAATGTCTACCCGAAGAGTGAGAACGATGAGTGGACCAACGGAATGTGGACGGGTGAGATAAACGTCATGTATGAACTCACGGGAGACAGGCGGTTCAAGGAAAAGGCACTGGAACACGTTGGGGCATTCAAGTACAGAATCGATGAGATGGTGTCGATCGACAACCATGACATGGGGTTCCTTTATTCTCCTTCGTGCATCGCTGCTTACATGCTCCATGACAGCGAGGACGGAAAGAGGTCCGCGGTAAGGGCTGCGGACTACCTCATTTCAAGGTTTCAGGAAAAGGGGCGTTTCATACAGGCGTGGGGACCCATCGGGGACAGGAACAACTACCGTCTCATCATAGACTGCCTCATGAACATACCGCTTCTTTTCAGGGTGAGTGAACTGACAGGTGATGAGAAGTACAGGAAAATTGCACTCTCACACTTTGAGACATCCATTGAGTGCGTGCTCCGTCCCGATGACTCAACATACCATACATATTATTTCGATCCCGATACAGGGGCTCCGCTTTACGGTGCCACCCATCAGGGAAACCGCAATGACTCAGCCTGGGCACGCGGACAGGCGTGGGGCATTTACGGCTCTGCGCTTTGCTACAGATATACCCGTTCCCCGAAGGCGATGGATGTATTCAGACGTACCCTTGCGTTCTTCCTCGATCACCTTCCGGAATCGGTGATACCCTACTGGGATTTTGATTTCACCGATGGATCTGCCGAATCCCGCGATTCCTCCGCACTTGCCATATGCTGCTGCGGCATGATGGAAATGTCCAGGCTTACAGGAGATGCCGGACTTAGGGATAAAGCACTGGAACTGCTTGAAGTCCTTTATGACAAGTGTGCCGTAAAGGATCCTTCCATATCCAATGGTCAGCTCCTTCATGGTGTATACTGCCGGAAAACTCCCACCAATGATGCCTGTGACAGAGGCGTTGATGAATGCAACACCTGGGGTGACTACTTCTACGCCGAAGCGCTCATGAGAGCAAAAAATCCTGAATGGAAGGCATACTGGTAATGATGAAAAGCAAACATGAATGCAGGCGCCTCCTGCTTGAAATACTTAATCCCCTTAAAGGACTTTACAGTGAAGGAAGGGCGAGGCTCCGCCTTGACGGAGGAGGGGCCGCCTATGACCAGGATACGATAGAACTGGAGGCATTTGCCCGCCCGCTCTGGGGGCTTGTGCCTTTCTGGGCCGGAGGTGGCAGTGATAAGGATTTTGAGGAAATATACAGAACGGGCATGACAAACGGCAGTGATCCCGATCACCCTGAGTACTGGGGAGACTGCCATGATAAGGACCAGCGCTTTGTCGAGATGGCCCCGATCGCATTTTCACTCATTGCCGCACCCCATATACTCTGGGAGCCCCTCAGTGACAGGGCCAAGGATAATCTCTCAGCCTGGCTTTATCAGATAAACCTAAATGAGCTTCCCGGATGCAACTGGTACTTCTTCAGGGTACTGGTTAATGCCGCCCTGAAAAAACTTGGACGGAAGTACTCTGAGGAAAACCTGAAGGATGATCTTGATTACATGATGAGCTGTTACCGTGGGGAAGGATGGTACATTGACGGCGCATCAGGCAGATATGATTACTACTCAGCCTTCGCGATGCAGTACTATTCAGTCCTGTATTCTTATCTTTTCCCTGATGACGTGCTTTCAAAAACAGTGAAGGAAAGGGCCGACAGATTCTTCAGTGATTTCCTCCTCTTTTTCTCATCACACGGAGAAGCGGTTGCATATGGCCGCTCCCAGATATACAGGTTTGCCCAGAGCGCGTTCTTTGCCGCATATCTGCTTATCGCGGATGAAGCCCTGTATCCTGTGCTGAAAGGACTCATTAACAGGAACATCGGGTATTTCCTCTCTAAGGATATCTTTACCCATGACGGCATAATGACCGTAGGGTATGCATATCCGGACCTCTGCATGGCAGAGCACTACAATGCATCGGGAAGTCCCTACTGGAGCCTGAAGACATTCCTCTTCCTCATCCTTGATGACTCCTCTTCGTACTGGACATGCGAGGAAGCACCCCATCCGTCATCAGACGGAAAAAGAAGCCTTACTGTACCTTCCTTCCTGATGCAGCGCATCGGAGGGGATGCTTTTCTCTACACTTCAGGCATGCCGGGCATGAAGACACTGGGACACTTCAGTGACAAGTACGACAGGTTCGTCTATTCATCCCTCTTCCCGTTTTCAGTTGCCATAAGCGGTGAGTCAATTGAGGACATGGCTCCCGACTCAGTACTCGCCATTAAAGTGGATGGCTATATATATGTAAGCAAAGGCGGGATGAGGGAAAGCCTCACTGATGACTCAATTGCATTCAGCTGGAGCGTTCCCGGAGTGAAAATAAGGACTGAAATAAGGCTTACCGAGAAGGGACATCTAAGGATTCATGAGATCGAGAGCTCTGTTTCATGCACGGCATATGACTGCGGCTTTGCTGTATGTAATGACGGGACTACAGTCATTGAAGAAGAAAACGGCACAATAAAGATTACCAACAGGGACAGATATGCTTCAGTTAAGGGAGGAAAGGTTTCTTTTATAAAGGCTTCTCCCAATACTTCTGTTGCATACAGGAACTCAGTTATCCCCTGTGCTGTTTATGAGATAAAGCCGGGACATGCAGTACTGAAAACGGAGTTTGAAGGAATTAGGTTATGAACAGAATAGCAAAGTATTTTGAAAAGGAACTTAGGGAAAAAGGTCTTTATGAGAAAGTATCCTCACTGAATGCATTCGTCGGGGACATCCATAACCACTGCGGTATCAGTTACGGATACGGTACAATTGAAAATGCTGTGAGATTCGCCTCCTCTCAGCTCGATTTCTTCTCGGTAACCGGGCACTTCGCCTGGCCCGACATGGATGATGATGAAATGCTGATTCCTGAGGATGTGAAGGCGTATCACAGGAAAGGATTTGAAAAGCTGAGACGGAACTGGCCCCATTACATGGAAGTGATGAAGGCTGCTGAAAGAAGAGATTTCATTCCTTTCTTATCCTATGAATATCACAGTTTTCACTATGGTGATCACACGATTGTGTGCAGGAACACCGATGAGGAACTTCCTCCTGATCCGGAAGGGGAAAGGGATGAAAGGCTTAAGAATATCCTTGAAGGTGACTCCTCTCAGACAGAACGGTTTCTGGCAATTCCCCATCACATCGGGTATAAGCAGGGGTACCGGGGGATCAACTGGTCATGCTTCAATGAGAACGTTTCCCCTGTCGTTGAGATAGTTTCAATGCATGGATGCGCTGAAAGTGAAGAGGCGCGTCCTCCTTATCTCCATACAATGGGCCCAAGGAGCGCGCTCAACACATATCAGGGAGGCCTTTCCCTCGGTAAGCATTTCGGCATTGTCGGCAGTACCGATCATCACAACGCAGCTCCGGGAAGCTATGGATCGGGAAGAACTGTGGTATTCCTGGAGAAACTCACAAGGGATAATGTCTGGGCGGCCCTGAGAAACCGTCATACGAGCGCATGTACCGGTGATCCGATCGAGGCGATGCTTTTCGTGAACGGCGCTGAGGCCGGTGACATTGCGTCCAGGCATAATGGGCACATCACTGCAGACGGCTTTGTTGCGGGCTATGACATGCTGGAAAAAGCAGAACTCATTCAGGGAGGCCGCGTAATCGCTTCATTACATAATGAATCGGTAACTGAGGAAAGCGGAAGAGGATATGTCTCCTTCCGTTTCGGCTGGGGCAAAAAGCACATGAGTGCGGTGTGGGATGTTGTCCTTACCGCGGAAAAAGGCAGTATATCCGGTGCCGGTCCGAGGCTCAGGGGAATAGACATGGTTGATCCCCTGGATGTGCCTGCAGACAGTGCTGATTCAATACCGTCATTCTCCTTTGATGACGGATGCGTTAAGCTCCATGCAGTTACCGACGGAAACCCCACTGCCCAGACCGATTCGACTGACGGTTTTGTCATATACACCGAAAGTGATGCCATCCTTTCATGCAGGGTGTCAGTAAAGTGGAACGGACGGTGCATCATAAGGACTTACAGCTTTCCCGTATCGGAACTCAGGAAAGGGCAGATGACGGAGTATGTTCAGGGCTTTGTGTCACCTGCAGTGGAAGTGGGAAGGTACAGGGATGAAAATGAATGCATCGCATGCCTCCATGCCGATATCGACACTGAGTGTCAGGATGCAGTGTATCTCAGGGCTTATCAGAAGAACGGGGACGGCGTGTTCACCTCTCCAGTGTCATTCCGGTGAGGATTGTGAGAACGCATGGAGAAGGTTTCTGAATTCAGAGACCGGAACACCTTACCTAACTTTACTGTTTTGACTTCTTCCGTCATCCAGGGGGGATGATAACCTGCTTTTGTTTGCATTTTTGCGACATTTGTCCGATAATGTGTCATATGGCGCAGAAATACGATGAAGACAACATAAAATCCCTGTCATCTTTGGAACACATAAGACTGAGACCCGGAATGTACATCGGCCGGCTCGGCAACGGTTCCCATGTGGATGACGGTATTTACATACTCCTCAAGGAAGTCATCGATAACAGCATCGATGAATTCATAATGGGTGCGGGGTCCAGGATAAATGTCACCGTACTGGACAACACCGTAACCGTCAGGGACTTCGGCCGCGGTATTCCCCTCGGTAAGGTCGTGGAGTGTGTCTCTGTCATCAACACGGGTGCCAAGTATGACTCAGAAGCCTTCCAGTTTTCAGTCGGTCTCAACGGTGTCGGTACCAAGGCCGTCAATGCGCTGTCGGCCAGCTTCTCAGTCACGTCATACCGTGACGGTGAATATGCATCCGCATCCTTTGAGAAAGGTGTGCAGGTGGGGCGTCTGAAGAAGGGAACCACAAGCGAGCCCAACGGCACGCTCGTGACGTTCACTCCCGATCCCGAACTTTTCGTCGACTACTCGTACAATGAGGAATTCATCAGGGAGCGTCTCTGGAACTACGCATATCTCAATACCGGACTCACCATCGAGTTCAATAAAAGGATAATAAAAAGCCAGCACGGTCTCATGGACCTTCTGCAAAAGAACGTCGGTTCCGACGGTCTTTATCCGATCATATACTATAAGGGACAGCGACTGGAGTTTGCCTTCACCCATACATCAAGCTACGGTGAATCATACTATTCCTATGTCAACGGTCAGCACACCAGTGACGGAGGAACGCATCTTTCCGCATTCAAGGAAGGTCTGCTTAAAGGCATAAACGAGTACTATAAGAAAACCTGGAACGCACCTGAGATCAGGGATGGTATCTGCGGCGCGGTGAGCGTCAAGGTCCAGGATCCCATATTCGAAAGCCAGACCAAGAACAAGCTCGGAAACACTGAAATCCGTTCCTGGATCGTGAATGAGGTCAAGGAAGCGGTCATAGATGCCCTGATGAAGAACAGTGAGACGGCATCGGCCCTTTCAAACAAGATCGCCACCAACGAGCGCATCCATAAAGAGGAGAGTGCGGTCAGAAACGGGGCGCGTGAGATGGCGAAGAAGGTCTCGATCAACATACCCAAGCTGAAGGAGTGCCGTTACCACCTCAACTCCTATCCCAAGGCACATGAGAGGGAAGCGCTTAATTCCATGATCTTCCTCACCGAGGGTGACTCAGCGGCAGGAACGATAAACAAGACCAGGGATGTGCAGACCCAGGCGGTATTCGCTCTGCGCGGCAAGCCATTCAACGTCTTCGGAAAAACCAGAAAGGCCATTTACGAGAACCAGGAGCTTTACAACATCATGGTTGCCCTCGGGCTTGAGAACGGGGATCTCGAGAACCTCCGTTACTCGAAGGTCGTCATAGCAACCGATGCCGATGTCGACGGCTTTCACATCAGGAACCTCCTGATGACGTATTTCATCACGTTCTTTGAGGATCTCGTAACATCTGGCAGGGTATACATCCTGGACACACCGCTTTTCAGGGTCAGGAATAAGAAAGTAACGGTTTACTGTTACTCTGAAAAGGAAAAGGATGCCGCGCTTGAACAGATAAAGTCCCCGGAAGTGACAAGGTTCAAGGGCCTGGGAGAGATAAGTCCCTCAGAGTTCGGCCAGTTCATAGGTGAGGACATAAAGCTGATCCCCGTCACGATAGACAGCATGACGCAGGTAAGGCAGAAGATGGAATTCTACATGGGCAACAACACGCCAGAGAGAAGGGAATATATCATGGAGAACTTAAGGTAGCATGTCACACGTAACAAAGATCTTTGATGAGAATTTCATTGAATATGCCTCCTATGTAATCCGTGACAGGGCCATTCCCGATCTTCTGGATGGTTTCAAGCCGGTACAGCGGAGGATCATCCACACACTGCTGGAGATGGATGACGGAAGGTATCATAAGGTTGCGAACGTCGTAGGTGCGACGATGAAGTACCATCCCCACGGAGATGCCTCCATCTATGAGGCACTGGTCAACCTTACCAACTGCAATCTCTTCATAGAAGGGCAGGGTAACTTCGGTAACTTCCTCACAGGCGACGGAGCCGCTGCGGGAAGGTACATTGAGTGCCGTCTCCTGCCGCTTGCAAAGAAGGTCCTCTACAGTCCCGAGATAACCGAGTACACCGACTCGTACGACGGAAGGAACAAGGAGCCTGTCGTATTCCCGGCAAAGCTTCCCGTCGTGGTCATTCAGGGAACGAGCGGAATCGCTGTCGGCATGAAGACCGACATACTTCCCCATAACCTTCTTGAGGTCATCGATGCGCAGGAAGCAGTGTTAAGGGGTGAGGAAATAGCGCTTTATCCCGATTTCCCCGGCGGGGGAATCGTGGATGTGTCGGCTTATGATGACGGATGCGGTTTTGTTTCGGTCAGGGCAAAGCTCGATATTTCCGATCCGAAGAAGATCATCATCACCGAGCTTCCCTACGGTGTTACCAGTGAGCAGATGATCGACTCGATCGAGGATGCCGCGAAGAAGGGCAAGCTCCACATCGCTTCCATCAATGACTTCACGGCTGAGACAGCGAACATCGAGATAAACCTTCAGAGGAACACCTACACCAAGGACATGGTCGATGCGCTTTACGCATATACCAAGTGTGAGAACAAGATATCGGTAAACCCGATTGTCATCGTCGACAATCTTCCAAAAGTCATGCCGGTAACGGAGATGGTGCGTTTCCATGCAAAACATCTCATCGACACCCTTACGAAGGAACTTCACATCGAGAGGGGACACCTGGTTGACAGACTTCATGCCAGGACCCTTGAGCGCATCTTCATCGAGGAGCGCATTTACAAGAGGATCGAAAACAAGAATACCCAGGAAGCGGTAAACAAGGCAGTCATCACGGGCTTTAAGCCATTTGCATCGGAGCTTGTCAGGGATCTGGATGATGACGATGTCGAACGCCTTTTAAAGATACCCATCAGGAGGATCTCGCTCTTCGACATCGAGAAGAACAGGAGCGACATCGAGGAAATAAACGCTGCGATCGCAGCCTGTGACGAGCACCTGGCACACATAACCGAGTATGCGCTTTCCTTCCTTGAGGACCTGAAGGCTGATATCGATCAGAGCCTATGGAAGAGAAAGACTGAGATAGGCTCATTCGGCGTTACCGATGCCAAGCAGATAGCGGTCAGGAACCTGGAGCTCAAGTACGATGAAGCCACAGGCTACATCGGCACTAACATGAGGACCGGAGTCACCCAGATCAAGGTGTCGAGCTACGACAAGGTCTTCTACATGAAGAAGGACGGAAGCTACCGCGTCATCAACGTGAGTGAGAAGGAGTTCATAGGCACCGAAGGCATTCTCTACATCAGCTATGCGGAGAAGGAACTGCTTCAGAACGTGGTCTTCACATCCATCTTCCGTGAAAAGGAATCGAAGTTCTACTTCATCAACCGCTTCACGATAACATCGTTCATCACCGGCAAGCTCTACTCGATCCTGCCACAGGGTAACTATAAACTCGTGAAGCTTGCAACGTTCCCCAATGCCATCATCACGGCAAAGTACAAGCCGGGGTGCGGTTACCGGGTAATGGAGGAAACGTTCCGTTTCGCTGACTTCCCTGTCAGGAAGTCTCCGCAGACCAACGGTATCAAGATCATCACGAAGCAGCTTGCTTCCCTGACGCTGAGGCAGATAAAGGACTCAGCCACCAGCGAGGAAGCGGAGCCCACGCTTTTTGACGGGGAGGAAGGAAAGAAGTGATTCCGGTAAAGGACAGGATACTCTATGAGGACAACCATCTCATCATCGTAAACAAGCTTCCCGGTGAGCTGGTGCAGGGTGATGAGACCGGGGACAGGACGCTTGCGGATGATGTGAAGGAATATCTCCGAGTGACGTATAACAAACCGGGTAATGTATACCTGGGAATCCCGCACAGACTGGACAGACCCACCAGCGGCATAGTCGTGTACACGAAGACTGAAAAGGCACTTGTGAGGCTCAATGAAGCATTCAGGGGATCAGGTGTGAAGAAAACATACTGGGCGGTTGTGGACAACATGCCCAATAAGCCTGAGTCCACGCTTGTCCACTACATCGTGCGTAACAGTGCGAACAACAAGAGCGTTGCATATCCGAAGGAAATAAAAGGCAGCAAGCCTGCCCGCCTTGACTATAAGCTTATAGGATCAAGTGACAAATACCACCTGCTTGAGATCGCGCTCCATACCGGGCGCCACCACCAGATCAGGGCGCAGCTGGCCGCGATAGGGCTTCATATAAAGGGTGACCTGAAGTACGGTTTCCCCCGTTCGAATCCCGATGGGGGAATCCACCTCCATGCCAGGAAGATCGTCTTCATCCACCCTGTGAAAAAAGAGGAGGTCACCGTTGTGGCACCTCCTCCCCATGATCCCGTCTGGGATTACTTCGCAGCCCTGTAAACTGCCTTTATCTCATCGTGTGAAAGCT
>JBJEWN010000146.1:0-3734 GCA_051885075.1 Bullifex sp. | reverse complement strand
GTTTGTTTTAGACATAAAAAATACTCCCGGGAGCTCATCCTACATCAAATGAGCGGTTTGTTTAACCTCCCGGGAGCTGAAATATTGACTTTTTTCACCTATATTTTCTGATAACAGCAACAGATATGTTGCACTTTGTTTCAGAAATCAGTTTTTAAAGCTGTGAACCGGTGCAGGGATCCTTCCTCCCCTCTTTATGAATTCCTCGCATGAAAAGCCGTTCACGCGCATGATCGGGGCATAGCCGAGCAGGCCGCCAAAGACTGCCTCATCGCCTTCAACCTTGCCGTATACCGGAATTATCCTCACTGCAGTGGTCTTCTGATTGATCATGCCGATGGCCATCTCATCGGCGATGATGCCTGAAATCGTCGATGCCGGTGTGTCCCCGGGAATTGCGATCATATCAAGACCGACGGAGCACACGCAGGTCATTGCCTCAAGCTTCTCAAGGGTCAGGGAACCTGCCTTGACCGCATTGATCATGCCCTGGTCCTCACTTACCGGAATGAATGCACCGGAAAGACCGCCCACATAGCTTGATGCCATGATGCCGCCCTTCTTGACGCTGTCGTTAAGCAGCGCAAGGGCCGCGGTCGTGCCGGGAGCTCCCACCTTCTCCAGTCCCATTGCCTCAAGGATTTCGGCAATTGAGTCACCGACTGCGGGAGTCGGTGCAAGAGAAAGGTCTACGATGCCGAATGGAATCGAGAGTCTTCTCGATGCTTCCTGGGCAACAAGCTGTCCGAGCCTTGTTATCTTGAACGCAGTCTTCTTGATCTTCTCACAGAGCGTCTCGAAGTCACTGCCCTTCACTTCCTCCAGCGCATACTTGATGACACCGGGACCGCTTACACCTACGTTGACGACTGAATCCGTCTCAGTGACACCGTGGAAGGCACCTGCCATGAACGGGTTGTCGTCAGGTGCATTGCAGAAAACGACAAGTTTCGCACATCCGATGGAATCAGATTCGCGGGTGAGATACGCGCACTCCTTTATGATGGACCCCATCAGCGCCACCGCATCCATGTTGATGCCTGTCTTCGTGGAGCCGAGATTAACGGATGCACAGATGTGCTCAGTGGACTTAAGCGCCTCGGGAATTGCCCTTATCAGGATTTCCTCGCTTTTGGTCATGCCCTTGGCGGGAAGAGCTGAAAAACCACCGAGGAAGTTGACACCGACTTCGGTTGCTGCCCTGTCCAGGGTTTTCGCTATCTTCACGTAATCATCAGGCGTCTTACAGGCAGAGGCTCCCACCAGTGCGATCGGGGTCACGCTGATTCTCTTGTTGACAATGGGAATCGCATATTCGCGCTCGATTTCACGTCCTGTCTTCACCAGATCCTTTGCAGTACGCGTGATCTTCTCATATATGTTGCCGCATAGCACATCAAGGTCATCACTGATGCAGTCCAGCAGGGAGATACCCAGCGTGATCGTCCTCACGTCCAGGTTCTCCTTCTCGATCATGTTATTGGTCTCGATTACTTCATTGATGTTGATCATGGTCAGATCCTCTGCATTCTGTTGAAGATGTCCTCTCTCTGCAGCTTCACGATGCAGCCGATCTCACGGCCGAGAGCCTCAAGCTCTTCGGAAATGGTCAGGAATTCCTTGGAAGAACCGTTGGTATCGGCAATCATCATCATGTTGAAATACCCGTCAACGATAGTCTGGCTGATATCCAGGATGTTGACACCGTTGTCCGCAAGATATGTACAGATTCTTGCAATGATTCCGACGCAGTCCTTACCCACAACTGTGATAATACTCTTCTTCATAATATCCACTCCAGATAATCATTAAACACTTTACTTACGGTTTTGCATATACAAAAAAGTTAGCTGAAAGCGGAAAATATTATCATTTACTTTGAAGATTTCATATTGAAGAATATCTTTATGACGGAATATTTACTGGGTACTCCCGAGTGGGAATACCTCATCAGGATAGCACTGGCCGCGGTATGCGGAGGCATTATCGGTTATGAACGTGAGAAAAGGCTGAAAAACGCCGGGATCAGGACACACATCCTTGTGTCCATGTCAGCAGCTCTCATGATGGTTATTTCGAAGTATGGTTTTTTCGATGTGCTGACATACACCGGCATCGGTGTCGATGCCTCACGTCTTGCGGCATCGGTAGTATCCGCAATAGGTTTCCTGGGAGCAGGGGTCATCTTCGTGAGAAAGGAAAACACGATAGGAGTAACGACAGCCGCGGGGCTATGGGCAACCGTAGGCCTTGGCCTTGCCATAGGATCGGGAATGTATGTGACGGGAACGGTTTTCACGTTTCTCGTCCTTGCGATCCAGCTGCTGCTTCACAACAAGCACTTCAGGTTTTCCACGCAGACCACCGGCACGATAACGCTGAGAATAGACAACTCAATCTACTCGATCGGACAGGTCAGCAGCCTCTTCAGGGAGAAAAAGCTCGATGTCAGGAACATAAGGCTTACCCTTCAGGACGGAGGACAGCTGCTTTCGGCAATCATCATCTTCTCCAAAAAGGACAATCTGAACGATGTCGTGCACCAGCTTGAGACAATCGGAAAGCTTACATCCATCGAAATAACAACATTCGGTTAAGTTCATGTGTATATTGTGTAAAGGTCGTACATCTGTACGGCATTTCACACAATCTTCATTTGTTCTTTCACTCCTCACGGACTACCTTTAGTCCCGTAAGGAGCAGATCAGTCATGAAAAAAAGATCAGTAATGTTTTTATCGGTACTGATGATCTCAGCAACGCTTCTCTTTGCCGCACCGACAGCAGAGAAGCTGTATGGTGAATTCTCATCAGCAGTTGAAAACGGGGATGTTACACTCGCCATGAAAAAATATTCCGAGCTTGAGAGCCGAGTGAACAAAGAGCTGTCAGGTGCAGCATCAACCCTTGAAAAGGCAGTTAAGAAGAACAACGCGGAGCTTTACCGCAACACGCTTTCCGACATCAGCACGCTGAAGTCCTACGTAATCACGAAAGCTCAGAGTGACAGACTTCTCTCTGCGGCAATCGCATCGGACAATCAGGAAGCAATTTCCTGGCTCTATGACAACAGTCCCTATTACAGCCCCGTGCTCACTTTCAGCACGCAGGTCACTTCATCAAACAGGCGTTTCAGTTCATCATCCTCCGTTTCGGTCAAACCCGGCGAGGAAGTTACCATTCCCTCTTCGGTAAGCGTCAGTGCCGCAGCCGCAGGCAGACTTGCAGGATGGGGAATCACGAAGGATGCAGTCACATACGCACCCGGCGAAACCATAAAGATGCCCGCAACCGACCAGACACTCTATGCCATCTTCGAGAACGGTGTTTCATTCCGGAACGAGTCCACTTCAACGGATATTTTCACACCGGCATCCGCAGGTGATGAAATAACGGTTCCATCACTTTCAAGGGAAGGAGCGGTCTTTGCGGGTTGGTATGATAAAGCATCAGGTTACTTCATCTCACCCGATACCGACACATTCACCCTCAGGGGCAACGGTGCCGATTTCACTGCCCTCTGGAAGGAAGTTAAGGCAGGAGAGATGTCGACAGGGGCATACAGCTATGATGCGATCCCGGCTAATACACAGATCCCACTTTCCTTCACGGTGAACAACACAGGAACAGAAACACTCACGGGAGTAAGGCTTTCAGTTTCATGCGATGATGATTCGGTCACCCTCATCAGCACCGATGCATACATGAGGTCCCTTCCGGCAGGAAGAAGCGTAA
>JBJEWN010000145.1:0-3739 GCA_051885075.1 Bullifex sp. | reverse complement strand
GGATGACCGTGATCGAGATACTTCCCGAGTATGCTTCATACATGATGAGTTACGGAATAAGGGATGAAGTTGAGGCAGTGATGGAGCTCGCCTCGAGTGTCAGTGACGAGCACGGTCAATTGATATCGAGGATAAAGTATGATAATAACAGAGGTGACGGTTTCGGTCAGATGACCATTTATCTTGACACACTCTCAGCGCAACTTTTTGTCAAAGAGAGAGTGTCAAAGAACCGTATTAGTGATAGTATTAAAGTGATACGAAAGGAAGCCGAGAGTGAGGTGAGCCGTTACACGCGTTCCGATATAATTCGTTATGACTTATACAAAGACGCACTGGTGAAAAGAACTTCGGCAGGAGATGTGGATTATGGCAAATGACAGGATAATGATGGGACTCGATATCGGGTCCAGCTGGACCAGGGCAGTCATCGGTTCCGTGGGCAGGGAAGGGAACCTGATGATCGATGCACTATGTGAGAAGCCTACGGAAGGTGTCAGAAGCGGATCCATCGTAAATATCGAGCAGACACTGAAAACCATCAACTCCGTCATCAGTGATGCCGAGCTTCAGGCCGGATGCGAGGTGCACTCAGCCATTCTCGGTGTGGGAGGTGACCACATCCAGGGGATGCAGTCCGTCGGGGTTGTCGGCATCAACAGCAAGGAACAGGAAATAAGAAAGGATGATATATACCGTTCGCTTGATGTGGCGCGCGCCCGCGAGCTTCCTCAGGACAGGGAATTCCTTCACACCCTGGTTCAGGATTTCCAGGTTGACAGCAGGAGCGGAATAAAGGATCCGATAGACATGCTTGGCCGCCGTCTTGAGAGCCGGGTCCTCCTGATCACGGGTTCCTCATCGATCTGTCAGAATCAGAGAAAGTGTGTGCAGAGGGCAGGCCTTCAGGTCCAGCGCCTCATGCTCCAGTCCGTGGCGGACAGTGAAGTGGTGCTTTCAGCCGAGGACAAGGAAATGGGCACCATCATCATCAACATCGGCTACGGGACAACCAACATGATCGCATACTCCGCGGGAAGCCCGATCTATGCGGGCGGAGTTGCCTTCGGAGGAGACTCAATCACCAGTGATCTTTCATACATACTCAACAAGCCCAAGCAGGTTGCCGAACAGATAAAGTGTCAGTCCGGTTCGTGTTACGTGCCTTCGGTCAATCCCGAGGACATGGTGATAATCCCGCAGGTCGGAGGACTTCCCCCGATAAAGATGCCCCGCCGCGCCCTTGCCGAGATCATAGAGCCGCGCATGGCCGAGATCTTCACACTGCTTTCCATGGAACTGGAGAAGTGTGAGACCAAGGGAAACTACGGGGGCGGTATCGTTCTTGTCGGAGGAGGCGCACTGCTTTCCGGCGTCACCGACCTTGCCAGCGAGATATTCCGCATGCCTGCACGCATAGGTTTTCCTGAAGCGATCGGTGGACTGGACCGCACCTACATCGATCCGAGGTATGCAACGGTTCTCGGCCTGATCAGGAGTGAGGCACGCAAGATCAACACGCAGTCCTCTCAGGGCGGCAGGAAGGAAGAAAAGTCTTCCCTGGGTCAGAAGCTCAAGGGTTTTTTCGGTAAGTTATTTTAGGAGATAAGATATGGGATTCGGAATTTTTGACATTGAAGACACGACTACAGGGGAACAGGCAGTACCGACCATCATTAAGGTCGTCGGAGTCGGCGGTGCCGGCGGAAACGCCGTAAACAGAATGATCGCATCGGGTCTTAAGAAGGTTTCCTTCGTTGCCCTCAATACCGATGTTCAGGCACTGCAGCGGTCAAATGCACAGACCCGTATCGCCATCGGCAAGGAGCTTACCGGCGGACTGGGAGCCGGCGGACAGCCTGAAGTCGGAGAAAAGGCTGCCATCGAATCCAAGGAAGAGATAAAGGCTGAGCTTGAGAACACCGACATGGTATTCATCACTGCAGGAATGGGAGGCGGAACCGGAACCGGAGCCGCCGCCGTTGTTGCCGAGATCGCTAAGAGCTGCAATGCCCTTACCGTTGCCGTCGTCACGACGCCTTTCGCATTTGAAGGCAAGAAGAAGTTCATGCTTGCCCAGCAGGGCATCGAAAAACTCAGAAAGCAGGTTGATACCCTGATCCTCATCCCCAACCAGTACCTTCTTAAGGTCGTTGAGAACAACACTCCGATCAAGCAGGCATTTCTGATTGCCGATGACGTTCTCTATCAGGGAGTGCAGGGAATTTCAGAGCTCATCACCGAACCAGGTGAGATCAACATCGACTTTGCCGATGTCAAGACCGTCATGAAGGGCAAGGGAGATGCACTCATGGGCATCGGTTTCGGTGAAGGTGCGAACAGGGCAGTCGATGCCGCAAAGGAAGCCATCAGCAACCCGCTGCTTGAGAACGCTTCCATTGACGGCGCCAAGAGCGTGCTCGTCAATCTTGCGGGAAGTGACAACCTGACGCTTCAGGAATACCAGGATGTCGTTGAACTCATCACTGAAAACTGTGCTGAGGATGCACTCATCATTGCAGGTCAGGCTTTCAATCCCGAGCTCGGTGACAGGATAAAGGTAACGGTTGTCGCAACCGGGTTTGAACCCAAGAGCGAAGTAATCGGCGCGGAAGCTGACACGGAGTCCGCCGTGAGACGCTTTGTCAATAACAGCGAGTCTCCCAGGGAAAGTGCCCATATCGATTCCCGCCCTGCCCAGAGGGAAACTCCTCAGCAGGCAAAGCCCCAGCCGAAAACCGATGCAGAGGCAATTACCGTCAACAGATGGCAGGATCTTCAGCAGCAGCTGGGCAAGCGCGGTGTTCAGCCCAATGACTACAGCATCCCTGCCGTAATGAGATACCGCCAGAGCGAAGATGACCAGAAGTGAGCCTGATTTCACGTCCCGTGATCTCCTTAGGGACTATCTCGATTATCTCGAAAACGAGAGGCAGCTGGAAGAAAAGAGCAGGGAGGTTTACTCAAGGGAGGTAGCCTCCCTTCTTTCATACATTCAGGAAAAAAAACTGGATGTCTCAACCATTTCCATAAGGGAACTGGAAGATTTCATGGTGGAGCATACTGCCCATATGAAAGGAAGGACAAAGGCCAAGGTCAGCTCTGCCATCAGATCATTCTTCCGTTACCTCCTCCGTGAGGAGATCAGGGATGATGATCCATCCATACTCCTCGAAAGGGCAAAGAAGGATGACTATCTTCCGAAAGTACTTTCGGAAGAGGAAGCTGATGAAATAATCAATGCCTTCAGGAATGAGGAAGGAGACGCGCTTCTGTCTCTTCGTGACTACGCTTTTTTCGAGCTCATCTACTCCTGCGGCCTTCGAATCAGTGAGGCTGTTTCCCTGCCTCTCTCAGCATATGACAGGGAGGAAAGGACACTCAGAGTGCTCGGAAAAAGGAATAAGGAAAGGATCACATTCGTCGGAAGCGTCGCTGAGGCAGCTCTTGCCGAGTACCTGGACAATGTACGTCCCATCCTTGCTTCCAGACGGAGGAATGATTCAGACAGGAGGGTTAAGAAGAACAGGGACAGTGAGGATGCACTATTTCTCGGCCGCCGCGGTTACATGCTGACCCGTCAGGCGATGCATAAACGCTACCATGAGGTTGTTGAAAAGTACGGCATCGATGCAACCGTCCACACTCTACGTCATAGCTTCGCGACACATCTTCTCTCCCACGGTGCCAACATCAGGGAAGTCCAGACGCTCCTCGGGCACAGTGACATCAGGACAAC
>JBJEWN010000144.1:0-3747 GCA_051885075.1 Bullifex sp. | reverse complement strand
GATCAGCGTTGAGGATGTGGGTATGGCGGAACCGATGGCGGCAGTGCTTATCGGAGTGCTCGACCAGATGAGAAAGACCGTTAAGCAGAGCGGGGACAGGGGACTGTTGGCAATCCATGCGGTACGCTATCTCTGTCAGTGCAAAAAGGACCGCTCCAGCGATGAAATGTACAACTGGATCATGAAGGAGTACAGGAGAGGAAACCTCCGCCCGATCATTCCCGATTACGCCATTGACAAGCATACCCTTCAGGGACAGAAGGAAGGCCGTGATGAGGATTGGTTCTATTCCACAGGCAGCCAGGTTGAACCTGAGTGGGAAGACAGGGACAGGACCTACAGGGAGAGGATCCTTAAAATCCTTGAAGAAGAGAAAAACTGCTGAAGCCCAGCATATTTATAGGAGAAAAACATGAAAAAAGTGCTCACAACGCTTCTGATCGTGACCATGCTCACTGCAATGGTCTTCGCTTCAGGCTCCTCTGAAAAGAAGAGCGAGGAAAGAGTGGTTACCACGGTCTGCCGCGCAAGCTACGTCAACGAGGAGTGGTTCAACAACATGAATGCGGCATTCACTGCCGAGACAGGTATCCGTGTCGATGTCCAGCCCACACCGGGTAACGATGCTGACCACGATGCAAAGCTCAATATCGACCTGCTTGCAGGAAGCACGATCGATGTCATTCCTTCCCTCGGACCCAAGTTCTACTACAACAGGGCAGATGCAGGTTACTTCACCGCGCTTGATGACCTCATTGCATCAAAGGGCATCGATGCAGAGGCTGTATGGGGTTCATACCTTCCCTACAGCGATGACGGCCACTTCTATGCAGTTCCTTACAAGCAGGAAGTTTACTGCGTGTTCTACAACAAGGCCCTCTTCGACAGGGCAGGCGTTCCCTATCCCGAAGGCCCCTGGACCTGGGATGAGTATGTTGAGACTGCAGCAAAGGTAACTGACCTTTCAGAGGGAATCTACGGCTCATTCATGAACATTGAGAATCCCTGGTTCATCCTTTCCGCAAAGCAGAAAAACATTCCCCTCTACAAGGAAGACGGCACATGTAACTTTGATGATCCCGCATTCCGCGAATCGATCGAGTGGTACAAGAGTCTTGGCAATGATCTGAAGATTCAGATGCCCGTTTCCGAAGTCGTGAACGAGAACGCAAGCTGGAACTACTATGCGATGGCCGGTGACCATCTGGCACTCTTTGTCCAGGGCAACTGGTTCACAAGACTTCTCAACAGCCAGACTGACTACCCCAAGGACTGGGATTACGGCGTGGCACCCACACCCTCTGCAGGTGAGGACGGCAACAACAACTTCGTATCCATGGGTTACTACTCGATCAACAAAAATGCGGAGCACCCTGAAGAAGCACTCGAGTACCTCCTCTGGCTCGGACAGAACCAGTGGAAGTATGAAGGCCAGATTCCTGCCCTCGCATCCCTTACTGAAGAAGAGCAGAATCAGGTATTCAGCTCAATTGCGGATGCTTCCCACGGACAGGTCACAGTCACCGATCTCTATGAGAACTTAATGAATACCGGCATGGGTGTTGCCCAGTCCGATATCATCGGTACCGCAGCAGATGAGTACAACAGAATCGTCAACGATGAGGTTGCAGCATACTGCATGGATCTTCAGGACATCGATACCACGATTTCCAGAATCGTGACACGTGTCAATGAAGCGATTAAAAACGTTCAGTAATACATAAAGGAGCGCATATGGCAGGAAAAGGAAACAGGAAGACCCCATATCTCTTCATTGCGCCTTTTCTGGTGATGTTTGCCGCATTCAAGCTGTACCCGATGGTGTACGGCTTTGCGGTAAGCTTCCTGGACAGGAACTCTACGAAGAAACTGACATCCACGGCATTTGCCGGACTTAAGAATTACATCAACGTCCTTTCAGGTGAATCATTCTGGCAGTCGCTGGGCAGATCATTCATCTTCGCCCTCGTGTACACGGTTACCGTCATGGTTGCCGGATTCATATTCGCAGTCCTGTTCAATACACCATTCAAAGGCAGGAAAGCGGTAAGGACGATGTTCTACATGCCCTACGTGACAAACATCATCGCTGTGGGAATCGTGTTCAAGTATCTTCTGAATCCCACAAAGGGACCTGTCAATGCCATATTCCGCCTCTTCGGTGCCACAGGCCCGAAATGGCTCTCCAGCCCGGTGATGGCTCTGCCCACGGCAGCCGTCATCGGTGCCTGGCTGGCACTTGCATTCAACATCATAACGGTACTTGCAGCCCTGCAGGAAATCCCGTCAGAGCTCTATGAGGTCGCCGAACTTGAAGGTGCCACATTCTTTCAGAGAATAAGGCACATAATTCTTCCGATGCTCGTTCCGGCACTCTTCATGCTGCTTACCATCACCGTAATCAACTCATTCAAGAGCTATACCACGATAGTGGCACTCACTGGAGGAGGTCCCGGAACATCCACAAGGACACTCTCATATCAGATATATGAGGATGCCTTCACCTACATGAAATTCAGCATCGCATCAGCGGAAGGCGTGCTGATGACACTCATCATCATAATTGTAAATGCATTACTTGGCAGAGCGAGGAAACTATGGGAAGAGAAATAAAACAGAAGGAACCTTTTACGGTCAAGTCCGTCGTAATGTTCATCCTTGGCATTCTCATGCTCTTTCCGTTCATCATGATGGTCGTGATTTCATTCCGCGCAAGCGGGGATGCATACAAGCCCATATTTGCTTCGGTAACACCCACTCTGAGAAACTACAAAACGGTACTTGGAAATGAGAACTTCTTCCGCTGGTACGGGAACACGATATTCACAGTCTGCGTCACGATAGTGCTCCGTCTGGCCGTCACGATCCCAGCATCCTACGCTTTCAGCAGGATGTCATTCAGGGGCAAGGGACTCATCTGGGCCACTCTTATCGCAACGATGATGATTCCCGGTGAAACAACGATGGTACCCAGATACCTGTACTTCAAGCAGATACACCTGCTGGATTCAGCATGGGTCATAATCCTTCCTGAAGTATCGGAAGTGTTCTATCTCATGCTGCTCACCGAGTTCTTCAGTTCGATTCCCGAGGACTTCTCGGAAGCTGCCAGGATAGACGGAGCCGGAGATGTCAGGATCCTCACATCGGTATTCATCCCCCTGTCAGGCCCATCAATCGCAACGGCAGTGCTCTTCAGCTTCATCAACATCTGGAATAACTTCCTGGACCCGTATCTTTTCATCAACAGCATCCAGAAGCAGCTCATCACGCCTGCCCTGAAATTCTTCCAGGAGCGCGGGGGTGCAAACATCCCGATGCAGCTGGCAGGAGCATCAATGGCGGTAATACCGGTCATCGTGCTCTTCGTAATGACACAGAAATATTTCGTTGCCGGTGTTTCATCATCAGGCATCAAAGGATAAGTAAAATGAGTCAGTTCATGTCATATGATCCATGGGCGTCAGTGACGACCCGTAACGGAATAAGCGGGGATGAGATCATCTCCATGCTTCAGAAATCAATAAGACGCGGTCTTGAGCACAATGCACTTGCCGCAGCCTATGAGATGTACATCACCTCCCCTCAGTTTGAGGACAAGCTCTGGAGAAGGCTGATGGCAATAAGCGTTGAGGACATCGGTTTCGGCTGCGTCGAGGCTCCGAACCTCATCTACACGCTCAACTGCATCAGAAAGGAGTACCTTTACAACGACGGGGACAGGCCGATGTTCTTTGTCCATCCCAT
>JBJEWN010000143.1:0-3752 GCA_051885075.1 Bullifex sp. | reverse complement strand
GTCGCTACGACGTATAGTGTCGTTGTAAATCAGAAAGTCACCAATTTTCAAATATACGGAAAAAAAACGGAATCTGATCATTCAGATTCCGTTATCTTATATCGGGCAGACTGGGATCGAACCAGCTACCACATAGTCCCGAACCATGCATTCTACCAAATGAACTACTGCCCGAACGTTTCATCATCATAACGTGTTTTGAAAAAAAAGAAAAGGGTATGAAAGCGATGTTCCACACCCTTTTGATGACTTTTTCAGTTTATCATTTCTTCTTGAGGTATTTCACGCTGTCGAGAGCAACTGCAGCGATGATGATGATACCCTTGAACACGAACTGAAGGTTTGTATCGATACCGAGGAAGGTGAGACAGTAGGTGAGACTGGTGAAGATGATGACACCGAGAACGGCTCCGCCGATCTTACCGATACCGCCGTTGAAGGAGATACCGCCTACTACGCACGCTGCGATGGCATCGAGCTCGAAGCCCTGTCCTGTACCTGCGGAAGCGTTGGCCCTGAATGCTTCAAGGAATGAACCGCATCCATAGAAGACACCTGCCATGATGAAGACGCAGAGTGTGGTCTTGAATACTGAGATACCTGAAACTGCTGCCGCTTCAGCGTTACCGCCGACTGCATACATGTTCTTACCGAAGGTTGTCTTGTTCCAGATGAACCATGCAACTATGATTGCGATTACTGCAGGAATGATGAGCTTCGGGAATGTGATGAGCTGTCCGCCGCTTACTCCGATTATCCATCTGCCGCCGATTGCATCCTTGATGCCTGCATCAATTGAACCGACAGGTGTACCTGTCGTTCCGAAGAACAGGAGACCGTAGATGATGAGCTGTGTTGACAGCGTTGAGATGAACGGGTGGATCTTCAGCTTTGCCGTGAAGACACCTGCGAATGATGAGAATGCCACACAGAGGATGACTGAGATCACTAGGGACATTATGACTCTTACTGCCATCGGCAGGGAGGTGAAATCCCATGGACCCATTCCGAAGAACTTCACGATGTTGACACCCGGGTGAAGGATAAGACCTGTGGTTACTGAACCGAGGGCGACCATTCTTCCTACTGAAAGGTCGGTACCGGCAAGGAGGATCAGGCCTGCAACACCGAGTGCATAGAACATTCTCGTGGAGCTCTGCTCAAGGATCGTGAAGATGTTGGGCAGTGAGAGGAGGTTTCCTTTTCCTGTGGCAGGTGCAAGGACGATACAGATGATGAAGAAGACGATGATCGCAAGATAGAGACCGTTGTCAAGGAGGAACTTGGAAAGCTTGAACTTGTTGACATAGTCCGTAGCCTTGAGTTTCATGTTCTCGGCAAAGTTGGTCTTGCCGTTTCTGAGACTTCTGTTTGTCTGAACGTGGTCAACATAAGCCTGGTTCTTTGCTGCCTTGGAGCGGTCAACCTTTGTGGTGTACTGGCTCTTTGCATCGAAGAGTGCTGACTTTGCCTCGTACCTGATGGTGTCGATTTCAGCTTTTCTTTCCTTAGGATCTGAAATGTTAACCTTGCTGATTCTCTCCTCACAGCGCTTCTTCACATCAGCGCACTGTGCCTGGTAATCAGCTTTGTACTTTGCGATGTTCGCATTCTCCTCAGCCTTTACACGGTCCTCGATCTTCTTTGAAACATCGTTGACATATGCTACGGCTTCCTTTGCAAGAGCATCTATCTCGCTCTTGTGTGCGGCGGCATCGGCTTTTGCTGCCTCAAGCTGTTTCTCATACTGGGCAAGCAGTTTCTCCTTGGTTTCGGGAGAAAGCATCTTGCTTTTCTTCGTGGTGTAGATGAGCTGCTTTGTATCGGTATATTTCGTAACACCGTCAGCCCTGAGGGATGCGAGCTTGCTGAGATAGCCTTGGAGTTTCACATCCTCTTCGAGGGAGAGGGGTATGTTGTTGTTTGCCATTGTTTATCCTCCTTACAGATATTTTGCTGACAGTCTGAGCAGTTCTTCCTGGTTTGTTTCCTTTGTGTTTACGATACCTGCCAGGCGATGGTTGGACATGACTGCGATACGGTTCGTGATGCCGAGGATCTCGGGCATCTCCGATGAGACGACGAGGATGGTCTTGCCTTCCTTTGCCATCTGGATGATCAGCTGGTAGATTTCATACTTGGCGCCGACGTCGATACCTCTCGTCGGTTCATCAAGCAGGAAGATGTCGGGCTGACGCTCCATCCATTTGCCGATGATTACCTTCTGCTGGTTACCGCCTGAAAGAGCCGTGATAAGCTCGTCACACGATACGCACTTGGTTTTCATCTGCTTGATCTGGCGGTTTGCAGCTTCCTCCATCAGAATGTTGTTGAGCATTCCGTTCTTCTTGTAGCTGTCCAGGTTGGTAATTACTGTATTGAACTTGATCGTATCCTTTCCGAACATGCCGTTGAGCTTTCTTTCCTCCGTAACAAGGGCAAAGTCATGCTCCATGGCATCCTTGGAAGACTTGAATCTCATCTTTTTGCCGTTGACCAGAATGCTGCCTGATGCGATGGTCCTGATACCGAACATCGATTCAAGCAGTTCGCTTCTTCCGGCACCGACAAGACCGTAGAGGCCGAATATCTCACCCTTTCTTACCTTGAATGAGATGTTTTCAAGCTGGGGTTCGAACTTTGTTGAAAGATCCCTTATTTCAAGGTAGTCCTCCCCGGGGGTGTTATCCACATCAGGGAATCTCTTATCAAGGGAACGACCTACCATGGCGGCAATGAGCTCATTCATGTTGGTCTCTTTAGTTGACTTCGTCATGATAAGCTTACCGTCGCGGAGTACTGAAACCTCGTCACAGATTTCAAAGATCTCATCCATCTTGTGTGAGATATATACGAAGGAAACACCCTTCTTCTTAAGATCATTAACGATGCTGAAAAGCTTCTGTACTTCCCTTTCCGTAAGGGATGATGTGGGTTCATCAAGTACGATTACCTTTGCGTCATATGAAACCGCTTTTGCAATTTCAACCATCTGACGCTGGGAAACGGACATTGTCCTCATCACCGTGGAAGGGTTTACGTTCATGTTCAGTGATGCAAACAGCTTGTTTGCTTCCTTGAGCATCCTTGCTTCATCGATCACACCTGCATTGGTGGGATATCTGCCAAGGAACAGGTTGTCCGTAACCGTTCTGTCCAGGCACTGGTTAAGTTCCTGGTGAACCATTGCTACACCGTTCTCCAGAGCTTCCTTAGGGCTTCTGAAGTCGGTAATCTTTCCGTCAAATATGAACTGACCTTCATCTTTTGCGTAAATGCCGAAGAGACATTTCATCATGGTTGACTTTCCGGCACCGTTCTCACCCATGAGACCCAGGACCGATCCCTTTTTCAGGGTGAGGTTGATGCCGTCAAGTACTTTGTTTTTTGCAAAAGATTTAGACAGATTCTTGATTTCAAGTATCACGTTATCCATATCTTCTCCGTCTGCACTCCTCAGTGGACTGATTCCACTGTCCTAATCGAAAGCAAGCATGTGAAGATAACTCCACATGCTTGTCTTTCCTAACCCGTGATCACGGAACTATCAGTACTTGAGTAAGTCTGTGTAGTTTGAACCGGAGTTTGTCTTAACCATGTTGATTGCGTAAGCATCAAAGTTGGAAAGGTTGGTGAACTTATCCAGACATGAAGACTCGTTCTGTCCATCGCCCTGTACGATTGTAAGCTTGAGGTTGAGGAGAGGAGCATAGTACTGGAGAGCGGGGATGTAAGAGGATGAGAGGAAGTTA
>JBJEWN010000142.1:0-3765 GCA_051885075.1 Bullifex sp. | reverse complement strand
AAGCCTTTCAATTCCTGTCATCGCCTCAATCAACTGCTCTGACATTTCAACCTGGGAGGAGTACATCTCTGCCTTCGAGAGTGCGGGAGCCGATGCCTTTGAGCTCAACTACTACCCGCTTGCACAGGACAGGAAGGTTACGGGGGAGGATGTGGATAAGGCTCTTCTTAAGTTCGCGAAGAAGATAAGGAAAAGCACAAAGCTTCCCGTCTCCATCAAACTTGGTTATAAGTATTCATCAACTGCCAACATTATAGCGGAACTTGATAAGATCGGGATCAACGGTCTTGTGCTTTTCAACAGGTTCTTCCGCCCCGACATTGACATCGAAAAGGAATCCATGACCAGCTCACAGCCCCTTTCAGGAGCCGATGAATATGCCGAGTCCCTCCGCTGGATCGCACTCATGAGCAATGAAATAAAGTGTGACCTTGCAGCAAGTACCGGTGTCCATTCCGGCGGGACAGTCATCAAAATGCTGCTTGCAGGTGCCGCTGCATGTGAAGTATGCACGGCATACCTGAAGGATGAAGGCTGTATTAAGGCAATGTGTGAAGATCTTTCTTCCTGGATGGACAGAAAGGGATACGGCACAATTGAGGCATTCAGGGGTAAGATGGCTCAGGAAAGGATGGAGGACGGATCCTGCTGGGAGCGCACTCAGTACATGAAGACCCTTATCAACGGAGGACGCTGATGGTCGATTACGAGAAGTACCGGGACATTGCGCCTTATCAGGGCGAGGATGTAAAAGCGGCCGTTGAGAGGATTTCAAAGCATCCTGAGCTCCTGTATGCCTTCGGCTGTGCAATTTACAAGGGGGAAGGTGCTGAGGTTGAGTCCAGAAGGATGGGCCTCGTCAAATACGTTCTTGATGTTCTGAAGACAGTTGAGAGCTATGATGACTTTCAGCACAGGATCACATCTGCCCTGCTCCTGAAGAATGTGATTGACCGCTCGATGCAGAGCTTCACGGTAAGCGGCATTGAGAAGATTGATCCCTCTAAGAGCTATCTCTTCATTTCCAATCACAGGGATATCGTCCTTGACTGTGCACTTCTGGATTACGCACTTTATGACAGGAACCTGCCCCTGTGTGAGATGGCGATCGGGGACAACCTTCTGAAGCATCAGTTCCTCCTTGACCTTTTCAAGCTCAACGGCGCGATCATCGTGAAGAGGGATCTTCCGATGAGGGAAAAGTACATTGAGACCGTAAGGCTTTCCGAGTACTTCTGGCAGACACTTAAGGGCGGGAAGAACATCTGGATCGCCCAGAAGAGCGGAAGAAGCAAGGACGGTCTTGACATAACACATCCTGCAATCATCAAGATGCTCTATCTCGGACCCAAGAAGGAAAAGATTTCCTTCCCTGAAGTGATAAAGAACTGTCATATCATGCCCGTTGCGATGAGTTATGAGGATGATCCCAATACCATAAACAAGGCCCGTGAGGAAGTTGCAACCGCTGTAAAAGGTGAATACACCAAGCGTCCGATGGAGGATGTCATCGCCATGGTAAAGGGACTTCGCGAGTGGAAAGGCAATGTCCATCTTTCATTCGGTGATGTAATTGACGGCGAATACACTTCTGCGGAGGAAGTCGCCGCTGAAGTGGACAGACAGATACATGAAATCTACAGGCTCTGGCCGAATAACTGGTTCTCATATGATTACCTTAAAGGTACTGAGGAACATAAAAGCGAATATGCTGAGTTCGACGGTGAAGCTTTTCTCTCTTCCATAAAGCATCTGTCACCTGATGTGAGGTCCTTCGTCCTCAATTCCTATGCCAACCCCGTAAGGGCAAGACTTGGCGAGGTATAGGTCAAACGTGAGGAAACTGCTGTTTCTGATACTTGCAATACTCCCCCTCTTTTCATGCGAGGGGGAGGGGTTTTCCGCAGATAACGTCCGCCTTATTCATGAAGCTGAGTTCATTGACGGAGTGAAGACCTCAGAGTCAATGTATTTTTCCCTTATTCCAAGCACCGATGACAGGTATGAAGTGAAGCTGACATCACCTGACGGAGATCTTTCATTCACGTCAGCTCTCATGAAGAACGGTGAATATTATGAAAGCGAAGCGCTGAAAATAACTGCATCCGCATCACTTCCGCAGGGGGATTACTCATACTTCGTAATCAATGAAAAGGGAAGTGAGATCAAAGGTACCGTGACACTCCGGTATCAGGAGGTGCACCCTGCCTCAGGAACGGACGATGAGTCCGTTACATCATACAGGGCATACATCGGTAATGACAGGATTGCCGAAGGGACTGATCCGTCCTCTCTGCCCGATGGAACCGAACGGGTCACGCTTGTCACTTCCGACTCCGCTCGGAACAGGGTGCTTACCACGATTACTATTTAGTGCGTCCAACCATCTTTCTGAGTTCTTCCTCTTCCAGTGTGATGATGAAAGTCCTCCCATGGGGACATGAGGGATCTTCCAGTTCAAACACTTTCTCAAGCAGTGCCTGTGCACTGTAGGAATCGACTTCATCACCTGCCTTTATCGCAGCGCGGCATGCAACCACCGCATAGAGCGCGCTTTCAAGTTCACTGTCACTTCCTGCCTTCGTCCCTATAAGCTCGATGAGCTCCTTTTCAAAGGGACGCGCCAGGGATGGCAGTGCTGAAAGGGACCAGAGCCTGTCTCCGGTTCTTGAGATCATGATGCCGAACTGGGTGTAGACATCGCTGTGGGACAGCAGGAAGTCATCCATGTCTGACGTGACTTCAAAGTCAATCGGGATAAGGAGTTTCTGAACACTCTTCTGAGACCTGAGCTCATCGAATATGACCCTTTCATGGGCAGCATGCTGATCCACGAGGTACAGCCTTCCGTCACATTCACATATGAGAAACAGACAAAATGCCTGCCCTATGTATCTGATTGTTTTCCGTACTTCCGGTTTCCATACTTCGTCTTTCGGGGCTGAGGACTGTTTTAAAGGCTGTATCGCTGAAAGCTCCTTTGCCCTTTCAAGCCAGTTTCTGTTCTGGGGTCTTACTTCCTCGGTTTTTGCATATGAAGGCTTTCTGGCACTGACGCTCTCACTTTCTTCCGTTTCTGCCCTGTCGTCCGGCACATTCCTTTCATATGTGAAAGCCCTGTCGTTAAAGCCGGTCTTCCTCTCTGCCGGTATGAGTTCAGGCTGCTCTGCCTTAATTGAGGGTATTGCCTTCGGAAGTCCCGAGGCGATCATGGATGATATTCCATGATGGACCGCGGCCCTGTTACGGAGCTTCACCTCCTTCTTCGCGGGATGTATGTTGAAGTCCACCAGTTCAGGATCCTCATCAACGAATATGACGGAGTAGGGGAATGAACCTCCGGGCAGGGATTCGCCGTAGCCGAATGAGACTGCCTGGACAAGGGAGTATTCATCCACTGCACGGCCATTCACATAGATCTTTATCCTGGACCTGTCACTCCTGTGAAGTGAGGGAAGGGAAGTCACTGCCCTGATTGTGAAGACGGGATCCTTTGCTTCAAGGTATGTGAACTCTGATCTGATGATGCGTTCATCAGCTGTAAGGATGTCCATTACCCTGTCCTGAAGTGTCTTCCTGACCGGAAGATCAATTTTCAGCACTCCGTTCTGGATGTACCGGAAGTGAATCTGATAAAAAGGCATTGCCTTTGAGAGAAATGTTGATCTTATGAGCTGTGCTTCACTCTGGTCACGCTTCAAAAAAGCCCTTCTTGCGGGAAGCTGGTCAAAGAGGTTCCTGCTGGTGACCGTGCAGCCTGACTCC
>JBJEWN010000141.1:0-3766 GCA_051885075.1 Bullifex sp. | reverse complement strand
GCTCCCGTAGTGGACTTTCACCACCAAGTTAACGCCCATGCAGGGCAAACAAAAAGGGAGCTCCGAAGAACTCCCTTTATTGTCATATGTGACTCTTTATCAGAGGATCTCACCCATGACGGCACCGCACTTCTCGTAGAATGCAAGTCTTTCCTTGGCATCGGCAGCAGCCTTGCTGAAGAGCTCATCTGCTTCAGACGGGTTAGTCTTGTAGAGAGAGGAGTAGCGGACCTCGCCCTTGATGAAGTCGACGTAGTCGCTTGTTGCAGGCTTTGTCTCCCATGTGAACTTCTTGCCTTCCTCACCGTTCGGGTTGAAGCGGTAGAGCGGCCAGTAACCGGCCTCAACTGCCTTCTTGGCCTCAACCTGGCTGAAGCGCATGTTGATACCATGGTTGATACAGGGAGCGTAGCAGAATACGATTGAAGGACCGTTGTAAGCAACTGCTTCCTGGAGGCACTTCTGAGCCTGCTGTCTGTTGTATCCGAGAGCACAGGATGCGACATATACATAGCCGTAGCTCATGCACATGAAGCCCATGTTCTTCTTGCCGAGCTTCTTACCGGAGTTGGCAAACTTGGCAACAGCGGAGATAGGTGTGGACTTGGAAGCCTGTCCGCCTGTGTTGGAGTAAACCTCTGTATCGAGAACGAGGATAGTGACGTTCTTGCCGGAAGCGACAACGTGGTCAACACCGCCGTAACCGATATCGTAAGCCCATCCGTCGCCACCGATGATGAGGACGTTCTTCTCAGCGAAGTAATCCTGGAGCTCGACGATCTTGTCGAGGAGAGCCTGTGCTTCAGCATCAGCAGCCTTCTCAGCAGCAAGTACTGTCTGGAGATCCTTCTGAGCCTGGATTGAAGCTTCAGTCATGTCATCCCAGAGGCCATAGCACTTCTCGATTGCAGCCTTCAGCTCTGCGGAGCAGCCCTTAGCCATGAGTGCATCACACTTGCTCCTTAAGAGACCTCTGTTTGCATCGATTGCAAGTCTCATACCGAGACCGTACTCAGCGTTATCCTCGAAGAGGGAGTTACCCCATGCGGGTCCGCGACCGTCAGCACGCTTTGTGTACGGGATCGTCGGATATGTACCGGAGTAGATTGATGAACAGCCTGTAGCGTTTGCGATGACAGCTCTTTCACCGCAGATCTGGGAGAGCATCTTGACGTAAGGTGTCTCACCGCAGCCTGCACATGCGCCGCTGAACTCGAAGAGAGGCTGCTTGAACTGCAGACCCTTGACTGTTGCCATGTTGAGGCCGTCGAGGTTGTCGTATGTGAGGGATTCGAAGTACTCGCAGTTAGCGACTTCACCGGCTTCCCTTTCACCTTCAACAGGCTTCATCTCGAGAGCCTTCTCCTTTGCAGGACATGTCTCTACGCAGACGCCGCATCCCTGACAGTCCTCTGTGTAAACCTGGATCCTGAATCTGAGATCGCGGTCGTTCTTTGTGTTGGACTTGAGGGTGACGAATGTTGCAGGTGCCTTAGCGGCATCTTCAGGAGTGATCTGCTTAGCTCTGATTGCAGCATGCGGACAGGACTGTACGCACTGGTTACACTGGATACACTTCGTGCTGTCCCAGTGAGGAACGAATGCTGCGACACCGCGCTTCTCGAGCTTTGTTGTGCCTGAGGGAAGTGTTCCGTCATAGCTCATGCAGGAAACAGGAATGTCATTGCCCTTGAGGTGCATGATCGGCTCGATGTTGTTCTTTGCAAAATCGGAAGCATCTTCAGGAATGAGCTTCTTGGGCTCGAGGCTCTTTGTGATCGTTGCAGGAATCTTAACTTCAACGAGAGCTGCGGAAGCACCGTCAACTGCTGCCCAGTTCTTGTTAACGACATCCTCACCCTTCTTGAGGAAGGTCTTCTTGATGTACTTCTTGATGAGCTCGATTGCTTCATCCTCAGGAAGGACACCGCAGATCTTGAAAAATGCAGCCTGCATGACCGTGTTGATCCTTGTTCCGAGACCAGCAGCCTTTGCGATTGAGAGTGCATCGATGTTGAAGAACCTGATCTTCCTGTTGATGATGATCTCCTGATCGTGTCTGGGGAGGTGCTCGAAGACTTCATCTGACGGGATCTGGGAGTTGAGGAGGAATACACCGCCTTCCTTCAGGGTGTCGAGCATGTCATAGCGGCCGATGTAAGCGGGGTTGTGGCATGCGACGAAGTCTGCATGGTCGATGAGCCATGGCATGTCAAGGTTGCCCTCACCGAATCTGAGGTGGGAGATCGTGATACCGCCTGACTTCTTTGAGTCATATGCGAAGTATGCCTGAGCGTTCTGGTTGGTGTTGTCACCGATGATCTTGATGGAGTTCTTGTTTGCACCGACAGTACCATCTGAACCGAGACCGTAGAACATGCAGCTTACGACGCCTGCGGGAGTAACGTCGATGGACTCGTTGACAGGGATTGACCTATGAGTGACATCATCGTTGATACCGACCGTGAAGCCGTGGAATGCATCCTTGGTTGCGAGGAAGTCGAAGACTGCCTTTGCGTGTGAGGGTGTGAAGTCCTTGGAAGAGAGACCGTAGCGGCCGCCGATGACCTTGATGCCCTTTCTGCCCTGGTTGTCAAGAGCTGCGACGACATCGAGGAAGAGAGGCTCACCGAGTGAACCGGGCTCCTTGGTTCTGTCCATGACTGCGATTCTTTCGACTGTTGCGGGAATTGCACTGACGAAAGCTTCAGCACTGAACGGGCGATAGAGGCGGACCTTGATGAGACCGACCTTGCCGCCTCTTGCGTTGATGTACTTGACTGCCCATTCGAATGTGTCGGCAGCGGAACCCATTACGATGACGATGTCAGTTGCATCGGGTGCGCCGACATAGTCGAAGAGGTGGTACTGGCGGCCTGTGATGCCTGCGACCTTGTCCATGTACTCCTGAACGATTCCGGGTACTGCATCATAGTACTTGTTGGAAGATTCACGGCCCTGGAAGTAAACGTCTTCGTTCTGGGCTGCAACGTGGATCTGGGGATGCTCAGGGCGCTGTGCGCGTGAGCGGAACTTTGCGATGAGCTTCTCATCGACAAGTGTTCTGATATCGTCGTAGGAAATTTCCTCGACCTTCTGGATCTCGTGAGAGGTTCTGAAACCGTCGAAGAAGTTAAGGAAAGGAACATCGCTCTTAAGTGTTGAGAGGTGAGCGACAAGAGCCATATCCATTGTTTCCTGGATTGAGGATGCACATGTCATTGCGAAACCTGTCTGGCGGCATGCCATTACGTCTGAATGGTCACCGAAGATTGAGAGTGACTGTGCGGCAAGTGAACGGGCTGAAACATGGAAGACTGCGGGGAGCATCTCACCGGCGATCTTGTACATGTTCGGGATCATGAGAAGAAGACCCTGAGAAGCAGTGAAGGTCGTTGTCAGGGCACCAGCCACGAGTGAACCGTGAACGGCACCGGCAGCACCGGCTTCAGACTGCATTTCCATTACGTCTACCTTTCTGCCCCAGAGGTTCTCCCTTCCCATTGAAGCCCACTGTTCTGAATACTCAGCCATCGGGGAGGAAGGTGTGATGGGGTAGATAGCTGCGACATCGCTAAATGCATAAGCGATATGGGCAGCAGCGGTGTTACCATCGATAGTAACAAACTTTTTAGCCATTGTTTTCTCCATTTGCATTTGGATTTGCGGTTTCCCGCAGTTGATTAATTAATCGGCTTAAGTGCCCTTAAGCCAACTAAAATAATAACTCAGTAAAAACCGCATTTCAAGATTTACCGCTGAAAAA
>JBJEWN010000140.1:0-17154 GCA_051885075.1 Bullifex sp. | reverse complement strand
AATCGGTAAGGGGAACACCCCCATAGGTCTGAGAGAAAGCCTCAGCCCTCTCAGGGATGATGTCGACGCAGTATTCCAGTGTCGTATAGGCATTGTCCTTAAGTGCCTTTCCATGGTTCTTCGATACGGCTCCGCAGCCGATCACGGCAGTTTTCAGCATTCAGCTCTCCTTTGCCACGGATGATCTGTACTGGCCCGGTGTGATTCCTTCCACACTCTTGAAGACGCGGAGGAAGGTCCTGTGGCTTCCGAAACCGCACTCATCGACGACATCGCCGACCATGCGTCCCTCCGCAAGGAGGTTCTTGGCCTTTTCCAGTCTGTAGCCCGTTATGTATTCGGATATGTTTATTCCGTGGTATTTCTTGAAAATCCTCGACAGGTACGCGATCGAGATATTGAAGCTGTCGGCAACCGAGGAAACGTTCATCATCGCATTGGGGTAGTTCTCCTGGATGTATGCAAGCACCTTCGTGTAGATCTGATACGTTTCCGACGATACATCGGCAGTCGATGCGATGACGGCACTGATGCTGTAGCACGTGCTGTCTATTATCTCCTCCACTCCGGAAAGGGACTTCTGGAAGTTCTGTGACTGGAGGATGGGCGGGAAGTTAACTTCCGGGATCACTTCGGCAAAGCGGGAGTCAAGGCTGTTTATCGTCCTTATTATCGTTCCGCTTATGCTGAAAAGCAGGAACCTGAGGGCCTTGGGCGATACTCCGTTCTCCCTGTTTCTGTCCACAGCCCTGTTCACCACCGCTTTGGCCTTCTCGGCATCACCTTCCTTCATTGCCTTCTGGAGCATCATGTTCTCTTCCAGGGTGAACTGGTATGTGTTCTGTCTCGTGGTTGAAATCATCTCCTCATAGGACAGGAACGGGATGTCATGGTCCTTCTGATACTCATGGACGCTCATCGCTTCAAGGTAGCTGTCCCTTATCGACTCAAGACCATGGTGAAGGAGGGAACATGAAAGTGATGTTATGATTCCTTCTTCCTTTATTTTTTCAAGTACTGTCCTGTAACCGTCATCATCTTCCATCCCGGGGTTGATTATGAAGGCATCCCCGTAATCGGAACGGAAGGGAATTACAAGCGTGGATGTTCCTCCGATGTTCTTAAGGTAGCCAAGTGCATCGCAGTCAGTGCATTTTGCGATGACGACGCAGAAGGAATCGGACATCAGCTCCACTCCTAGTGCCGAGAGCGTATCCCTTGTAACTTCAGTGTGTCCCTCAAGAAGCTTGTGGAAAGCACTTTCCGCGAGAGACATCTTCTGCCTTGTTATGATGACGGTAAGCTCTTCCCGCTGGGCCTTGAGGTTGTCGACACTGGTGATGAAAGGTGCGTAGTCTTCCGATTCCATCGGTATCTTGTCCAGATCCGCACCCGATGCCGCGATCGCGGCAGAGTACTTGGACCAGTCCCGGCTTACATTTCTCTTGATTAAAAACGCACAGAAGGCGACTGCGGATAAAAATGCGAATACAAGCACCGCAATGAGGATGTAGAAAGCGCGGAAGTACATCCCCCTGTCCATGAGGACTATGCACTTGAGACTCAGGATCAGGTCATCGGCAACGGAGGCCATGTAGGTGTCAATCTTTCCGGTGGAACCGAGTGCAATTGAAGAAAAGCGTGTGTCTGCCTCACCTGCCGGGTATTTTCCCGAGAAAGAGTAGACGATGCTGTCCATCCTATCACTGTAGATTACGACATCGTGGTAGTCATCGATGATGTCGGGAAAGAGTTCCTTTCTTGAGACCATAACTCCGAGTGAAAGGTTATTTGGGTTTGAGGAGCGGATGTAGGTCATCGGGATTAAAAGGAGTATCTCGGAATCGGTTATGTCATGGATGTACACATCCCAGATTTCCCTCCTCATTATCCTGTCAATTTCATCCTGCGGGAGGGGAAGGTAATCCATCAGTGCCATTTCGCTGATATGACCCCACGACTGGTCTGAAATGTACCAGTCGTTCATGGGACTGAAAAGAAAGAGCCTGTCCACGCTCGTGGCTGTCTGTTCAAGACGCCTGATGTCGGAAGCATGGTAGAAGAGATCAAGGGCAGGGATGTCACCGAGCTTTTCGGTTGCCCTGAGTTCATCGAAGTCCGAATCCACTATGATCTCGGCCTTTATCTCATTGATTCTGGTCAGTACGTCACGGAAGGTCCTCTGAACGTAGGATGCTGTTATCGAGTTTGAGTATGTGACCGATGATGAACTGTAGTAAAGGGTAACGAAGACCGATGCCAGGACCATGATGAAGGGAATAAGGGTAGCAATGAGGTAGGACAGCGTCCATCTGGTAAGTGTCCTCCTCTTGAAACTGTGTGTCTTCTTTGCCATACCCCTATTCTCTCATGATTTTCTCAGCAGGGGAAAGACCCCCCGCACTTTTCCTTAAGCAGAGCCTCATACCTGTCGGCATCGATCGGGAGATCGACCCAGCCTCCTCCCGTCCAGGAGGACATGAAGATCGCGTTTATGATCTCGAGGCTCTTTATGCCGTCACTTCCCGGTGCAAGCAGCGGCGTTCCCTTCTGAATTGCATCACAGAAGTTCTTTATGATGCCGCAGTGGGAAGTGTACGTTCCCTTGACGGGAATCTCGCACTTCCAGATTTCCGGGTGACCTATCTCACCTTTGAACCTCTTCTGGAAGTCATCGGTATCCTCACGGCAGCGCCATAAGGTGATGGTGTCGTTTTCAACCACAAGTTTTCCGCGGGTTCCGGAGATCTCCAGGCGATTCGTGCCCGGTTCGTCGGCAATCGTGGTGATGTATGTTCCGATATGTCCGTCAGGGTACTCCATCAGGGCATAGACATCGTCCTCAACCTCGATGTTTCTGTACTTACCGTAGTAAACATCGGCTTTCACGCGGCTCGGCATTCCGCAGATCCACTGCCAGAGATCGAGGTTGTGGGGATTCTGGTTCATGAGAAGGCCGCCGCCTTCTCCCCTCCACGTTGCCCTCCAGTCGGAGTTGTCATAGTAGGACTGGGGTCTGAACCAGGATGAGATGAGCCAGTGGCAGTGGAGGATACGCCCCACTTCCCCGCCCTGAACAAGATCACGTGCCTTCTGATAGAGCGGATTGGTCCTCTGGTTGAACATGACGCCGAAGACCCTGTCGGACTTTTCGGCAGCTTCATTCATCTTCTTGACTGCATTGGTGTATACCCCTGCAGGCTTTTCGCATAGGTAGTGAAGACCGTGTTCCAGCGCATAGACGCCGTATACGGGGTGAAAGTAGTGTGGACATGTCGGGATGACGGCATCGACGCATCCTGAGTCCATGAGTTCCTCTGCGGAACTGAAATATTTTACATTATCACCGGCAAGGGCCCTTGCCTTCTCAAGTTTTGCCGGGTTTATATCCGCTATTGCGGATAAGACCGCATTGGGAACCTTGTCGGCAAGCAGTGCATTTGAGTGCTGGCTTCCCATATGGCCGAATCCGATTATTCCTATTCTTACCTTATCCATCTTTACTCTTTCTCCTTATGCGTATGACCTTAATGCGGCAAGAGCCTTTACAGAGTCACTCTTCCAGTCATCACTCTTTCCTTCGATCGACATCCTTCCGTCATATCCCGCCGTTTTCAGCATCCGGAAGAACTCTTCCGTTTCCTCACACCTTTCCGTCGGATAAAGTCTTCCTTCCTTCAGTGCAATGTGGGTGTGCAAAAGCGGGGATGTGCGTATTATGCGCGTCATGTCCTCTTCTTCCCTTCTCATGTGGTATGCGTCCGCAAGCAGTCCCACGTTGTCCATGGCGACTTCAGCCTGAAGGGCGGCACCTTCGGCAAGGGAGTTGATGAGGTTGGTCTCACTTCTGTTCAGGGGCTCGATCGCAACCATGATGCCGTGTTCGGATGCGACGGTACCGATGAGCTTCGTTACCTTCACAAGCTGAAGGAAAGCATCCTGCCACCTCATGCCGTCCGGTATCATGCGGCTCTTTCCCGAGCCGAAGACAACGAGTTTCGAGTCAAGTGCATCCATTCTGTCAAATGCCTTATCAAGGTAAGTCAGCAGTTCCACCTCACTGTACTTTTCCCCGATGACGGACATCGTCTTGGGAAGCAGGAGGGATGCAGTCTCCATTTTTATGTCAGTACCATCAAAGAGCTTCAGGACGCTTTCAAACTCCTCATCGCTCCAGAGTGCGAACTGGTTGAGTTTACCTTCGATGTAGTCATAGCCTGCTGCTTTGACTTCCATTACATTCCTTATATCCGTACAGAGTCCGAATCTCATAACTTCTCAGCTCCTTCCCTTGTGATGTTCCACTTACCGTTACAGGTTTCAATGATGACAGCCTCACCTTCAAGCGTGACCTTTGCGTCATCACCCTTTGACTTTATTACAGTCGCGGCCATGAAGGGAGCTTTTCCTCCATATGCCATCGTCACCTGTCCTGCTCTTTCCCTGACAGGATATCCGTAGCTTATCCAGCCGCCTTTCGGATCCTCACTGCCGCAGAGGAAGGATGAATCAAAGGGGACTGATGAGACGAAGTCAAGCTCAAAAGGAACACCGTTCTTCGAGACATAGTCGATGTGCTTATCCGTAAGCTTCACGTCAGTGGTGTTGAAGTTGTACATCAGGCGGAAGTCGTGGTTTTCCTTTGCGGGTCCATCGACATAGTCAATGAGGACCGCAACCGAACCTGGCACCATGATGAGTTTTCTTCTCGGGAATACGGGATCGGGAAGGTATGCATAGCCGTTGTGTGAAAGGTCAATGATCTTCAGTCCTGCCCTCTCTCCGAAGAAGTGGCATAGACAGCGGACGTTCCTTCTCCTGTCGACGCCCTTTATCTCGCCAAGCTCATGGTCATCGACGTAGAGCGTGTTGTGTGCCAGGGCAGAGCAGAAGTATGCCCTCCAGTCCTTCCAGACGGAAGAGCGGTAGATGTACCGTCCCGAGTCAACGAGGATGTCCTCGCCCTTAAGCGTGACCTCGGCATGCATCGAGTCGTTGTGGCTGTGGGTGGAACGCTCCCCCAGCTCCAGCTGGGTTGAGTGGGTACAGAGGTAATCTGCCCTGTCATCCCACCCTGTCCTCATGACGTAGATGCCTTCCTCACTGTATTTATAGTCATTCACAAGAGGTGCCTTCCCTTCCTTTCTGAGGGTCGCGAACCAGAGGAACTCCTCATCACCGAAGAGCTCATGCATCCACTTCATGTAAGCCCTGAGTTCGTTGAGATCCTCAGGGAAGAAGGAAAGGTTCATTCCTTCATACACTGAAGTGTCTGCCTTTCTGGCGGTGAGATCATCGCGGTCCGCATCCCCGATCATCGGCGTGGAAAGATCGGGTTTTATGAGGGAGCAGATGTAGAGTGCGCTCCGTCTGATCACTTCCCAGGCGTAGTCGGGAACATAGATGCCGTTGTTGCGGCACATCACAAGTGCCTGGGCAAAGGCAATCGATGCAACCATGTGATAGATCGGAGTCTTTTCCATGTGGACGCCGTTATCGCTGAAGCAGAACCTGACTTCATGCATCACCCTGCCGTAGGCTGTGTCAAACCACTCTTTCGATTCCTTAAACTCAGGAAACATGATGGCGATCTGTAAAAGCGCGCTGGTTTCCATGCTGAGCCAGTTGGATGACCTGTCATGGTTTGAATAGTGACCCATCAGAAAGAGTGCATGGTCCCTGATTCCCAGCAGGAATGAGGAAAGATCCTCGGCTGTCCATACATCGGAGTGGCGGAAGATCTCGAATACGGGAAGCCAGGTGGTGTATACCCTGATTCCCGTCTCGATCGTCCTCCATGCTGTTCCGGGGAACGGCTGCTTAGGGACGAAGGTGAAGTCCTTTATGAACTCGTCCGCAGGCCATGCCTCACGGAATGAGTGCATCTGGGCCAAAAACTCCCTGGTGTACTTCTCATCCTTCGTCAGGGCATATGCCCTTGCCAGCGGCTGCCAGTAAATTGTACGGAAAAGCGACCAGCTCCACTCGTTGTCACGGCTGGTTTCGGTTGTGGGATTGAACATCCAGTCTATCGGTCCATTGAACTTATGGCCGAATATGTCGTGGTTCATCACCTTTTCGGCATCAGCGATGATTTCATCATCCTCAAGCTTTTCGGCATCGTGAATGGAGAAAAGATAAACAGGATTCTTCCTGTCCCTGTAGTAGCTCACGAGCTTCTCGCCGGTAAGCTCACCCAGAGCCTTCAGTGATGGGTTACCTGTGTCGAGAAGAGGGATCAGTTTTTCCGTATAATTCATTGTCAAGCCTCGTTTTTTATTGGTTTACCGCAGTCAGGACAGCCTGATGGGACTGTCCTGACATAATCGTGTTTATCAGATGTTACTTTGCGAGATATGCTTCGTAAGCCTTCTGGTAGATGGCCTTTGCCTCTTCAAGACCGAATGCCTTCAGCTGATCCTGATATTCCTTAAAGGACTTCTCATTGAGATCGAGCGCACCGGTGATGAACTTTGTCTCCATCTCCTCAGCGAAGGTGTTGACCTTGTTGATGATGGAAGCGACCTTTGAGCCATCCTCTGAAGGAATGGTTACAGGAGGAAGCATGTACTTGCCGTAGTCGGTCTGAGCCCAGAGTGAAAGTGCTGCAGCCTGCTCCGGTGTGTCATAGTACTGCTCGAGGTATCTCGGATCCTGGATCATCGCACCGTTGACTGAACATCTCATGTACTTGGACATGACGTCATCCTTGTTCTGGTTGACGAAGTCGGTGTATGTGGGATAGCCGTTGACCATCTCGTATGTGACGCCTTCGATACCGAAGTTTGCAAGGAGATGACCCTCTTCGCCGTAAGCGTAGTCAAGAAGTCTTGCTGCGGCTTCAACATTCTTGCAGCTTGTCGTGATGGCAGCGGCTGAGGAAGCGGTTGTGTCGAATACGGTATTCATCTTTGCGAACTTGGAGTTGGTGCCCTTGACTGCCGTGAAAGGCTTGCCTGATGAGATCTCAACACCTTCCATTGACTTTACTGCGGATGCGATGAGGGAACCGGGGTTGTATCCGATGGCGATCTTGCCGCTGAGGAACATGGAGTTCATGCCGTTCTTGTTGACGGACATGTAGTCGTTGTCAAGAAGACCTTCAGCATAGATCTTTCTGAGGAATGCGAGGTAGTCGTATCTGTTCTGCTCAAGGTAGCCGTGCTTTACTGTGCCGTCCTCAACATACCAGCTGTCCCATGAATCGAATGCAGGTGCGAAAACCCTGTTGATGTGGTCGGGTCTGACAGACATCGGGATGTCTACGACTCCTGCCTTCTTGATTGCGACGAGCACGTCATAGAGTTCATCGGCTGTCTCGGGAGGATTGTCAAATCCGAGGGACTTCAGGATGTCCATTCTGTAGATGGTGCCTTCGGAGAAGAGGAGACCGTTGTTGTTATAGTCATAGCCTCTGAAGAACGGGAAGCAGTAGTATGTGCCGTCATCGGTGGAGCACTCCTTTGCGATGTCGGGATGCTCTGCGAGATACTTCGTGATGTTCGGGCAGTACTTCTCGAATACGTCATTGAGCGGGATGATGAAACCGTCATCGATTGCGCTCTGGGGACCGCCTGCGTAGGAAGCCCACTTGTACTCGACGATGTCGGGAAGGTCACTGGATACCTGGAGGATTGAGAACTGCTCGCTGAGGATCTTGTTCTCAGCGGAAACGTTTGTGAACTCGATGTCCGTGTTGGTTCTCTTCATCACTTCCTGCCAGTAGGGAAGCTCTGAAAAGTCATTTGCGTTCTTGATCTTGGTGCTCATCGGTGCCCAGTATGTGAGCTTGTCGGGAGCGCCTGATCCGGCTGCTGTTTCCTTGGAAGCCTGAGCGAACAGAGGGGACGCCAGCATCAGGACTGCAAGAGCGATTAATAATGCTTTTTTCATATTCTTTATCTCCTTTTAAGATATACTGATTTCAGTTTTCCAGGACCTGTAAGCCTCCTGAAGGGCGCTTCCGAGTCCCGGTATGGTGTAATAGACACTCCCCTTATCATCGGTCTTTTCAGCTGCCGATGAGGAAAGGTCCTTCACACCCATGCCCTGAGCCATCAGGACCGCATGGGTGTGCTCACGGGAAGTTTTCAGCGTGCATACGGGAGTCCTTCCCTCTTCCGCGCATCTGACTGCCTCCCAGAGTTTCTCAAGGCGTTCCCCTTTGTCCAGGGCTGTGTAATCGATGGTTCTTCCATCGGCTGTGTGTCCGATGAAACCTTTTTCGTTTTCTTCAATGTAGCCGCCGTCAAACTCATAGACACTGTAAGGGCCGACCTTCACCTCATCAACCGCATGGGATGCGTAGTAGTAAAGCTCAGTGCCATCAGCGGTCGTGAACTTAAGTATTGCGGTATCAGAGTTCGTGATCGTGGGTCGGACCCTTATGAGGGAGCCTTCGCATTTCACGCTTTCACCGCTCTCATCCATGCTTTTTCCAAGCAGGAAGACCATGTTCTGGTACTGATGGGCGCATGCATTGGTGAATGGTGAGTCGTAAACCTTCTCACCGTGACAGAGCAGCGCGCCTGCCCAGGCGGAGCGGCCGTAGTAGATGTCGTTTCTCCTCATAAGGCGGATGGTTTTGAATCTTACAGGTCTTCCGTAGAGGCCGGAAAGGATGTCCTTCTTCATGGCAAGCACGTCCCGTGAGAAGCAGAGCTGATAGCCCACCGCGACGAAAAGCCCTGTCTTCCTGCTCATTTCTTCCATGGCGTCGAACTGCGCCTCATCGAAGCACACGGGCTTCTCAGTAAGCACATTGCTTCCGTGCTCAAGGGCAAGCATCACATATGGATAGTGGGTATGGATCGGGGATGAGATCACGGTGAGGTCAGCCTTTTCCGATGCAAAGAACTCCTCGGGTGATGAGTACACTGGAATCCCTTTATTTACCACTTCCCCATAAAGTGGACTCTTTTCAGCAAACGGGTCGGCTATGGCCACAAGCTGGGATGAAAGGACATCCCGGGAGAGATATTCCTTCACATAGTTCTCACCATAACCGCCCATGCCGCAAAGCAAAACTCTTACAGCCACTTCGTCACTCCGTGAATGCCGCTTTCAGGATACCCCTGGCGTCAACTTCAAGTGCCTTGGTCGGGCACACCTGGAAACAGTAACCGCATCCGATGCACGCATCCGTCTTCTGCGCCTTCTTTCCGTCCAGCGCGATACCCTTGTACCAGCACACGTCCTCGCATCTGCCGCATCCGATGCACTTCTCCTGATCGACTTTCCTCAGGCGGTAAGCCTCTCCGAGTCTGTTCTGCCGCTCCTTTGCAAAGTCATCACTCATGTTGAAGAGCTTGAGGGCTTCTCCCTGAAGTTCCTTCACCGATGCAAATCCGTTTGCATCCATCCAGTCGGAGCACTGCTTCATGAGGCGTGCGCACTGCTTTATGCCGCCTGAACATGCAAGTGCCCCCAGCTGAACCATCTCGGCTCCCGCCATGATGTACCTCAGTGCCTGGTCATATGAGAAGACACCTCCGCCCGCATACATCGGGATCGTGATGCCGCGGGAGCGCGCATCCGCGATCTCAAAGCACACCAGCGGGTTTGCCTGCGTGCCGCCGTAACCGGCACCGGGACGTGCCTCGGTGGTCTTCCAGTCAAGGTCGAAGTAAAAAGCCTTCCATCTGGCGGTGGGACCGACTGCATCGGCACCTGCCGCGACTGCATGGCGGATCGAGGTAAGGCAGTCGATGTCCTCCACTGCCAGCTTAACCATTACGGGAACACCCGGAACGGCTGCCTTGATCATCCTGGTGCATGTTTCGACGAGCTGGTAATAATTGAACTGCCTGTCGGAAGCGGTTGCGACACCGGGTGTGTTGAAGTGGAGCTCGATGGCATCCGCGCCAGCATTCACCACTTCCTTTGCCTCAGTCACCCACCTTTTCTTCCAGTCAGTGTATTTCTCGATGTCATGGTAGTGTCCCACTGAAGCCCAGAGCTTCGTGTCGGGATACATGTCACGGCGCGCCCTCTTAACTTCCTCGCAGTACTCATCAAGGGATGAAATCTTATCGGGACACTGACGCCCTACTGCATGGGAGTGGAATGCAGGCTGTCCCTTAATGACGGCATCAAAGCCGGGATAGAAGAAACCGCCTCCGCCCATTCCGTGACCGAAGTTGCGCATCGTGATGGCACCCGGTCTGCAGGCAGAACTCCTGATTACGTTGTCAGCGCCTCTCGTCGCCGGACTTGAAGCGATTACGAACGGATTGATCATGTCAAAGCATTCAACATGCATGTCAGCCATATTCAGACTCCTTTCAGCAGTTCCTTCAGAACCGCAGCATCTTTCATGAACTGCTCTTCCTCATCGCCCTTTACGAACTCCAGAAGAGCGTAATAATCCTTTTTACGATCCGCCACTGAAAAGTACTTCTTCCAGTGGTCGGTTCCTTCCTCAAGAGGCCTTCTCCCGCTTTCGTCCCAGTAGTAGACATGGAAGTACGAAAGGAAGGGAAGTACCATCTCAAGTCCCTCACAGCGCTCTGCAAAGGAGAGTGCCTGCGTGGGCTGCCAGAGCGTCCTTAAGAAGGGATCCGAGATGGTCTTCAGCACATCAAGACCCGAGAGGTTCTCATCAGTCAGTGTGTTCTTATGCCACTCAAGGTTCAGCACGATACCGTAACCTTCAGCGGTTTTCACGGCACATGAAAGCTCGTCAAGGAGGGCTTTCCTTTCCTCAGGAGTAAGTGCTGAGGATGGTCTGCTGCCTGCCCAGATCCTGACCTGGGATGCGCCGAGTGCAGCCGCTGTATTGAGGCTTTCACGGATGTCCATGCCCTCCCCGAGGCGGTAGTATGAACCATAACCGGCGATATCCAGACCGCTTTCACGGGTAAGTTTTCCCACCCTTTGAGCAAAGGCTTCATCGCCTTTGGGAATGTGGTGGTTCTCGCTCCACTCAATGGCGGAAAGTCCTGCCCTGAGTGCCAGGGCAATGACCTCCTCCACAGGCTTTGCCTTGAACGTAACGCTCACAAGTCCGGGTATGATCATGGTCAGCCCTTTACCGCGCCGACCATGACGCCCTTGACGAAGTACTTCTGAAGCAGGGGATAAATGAGGAGGATCGGAAGCGTTGCCACAACGATTGTTGCGTACTTCACTGAATCAGAAGAGAGTGCCAGGGCCTCAAGAGAGCCGGATGACATTGTGGAAGTATCATCCTGAACAAGGATCGTGCGGAGGATGAGCTGTAAGGGATACATGCTCTTCTTCCTGAGGTAGATCATTGCGGGGAACCATGAGTTCCAGTGGGAAACGGCATAGTAGAGCGTGATTACCGCGATCGATGCCTTGGTTACGGGAACCATGATGTATGTGAGGATCGTAACGTGACCCGCACCGTCTATCATCGCCGATTCAGGCAGGGACTCGGGGACCGAGGCCATGGCGGTTCTGAGCACTACCAGGTTGAAGGTGTTGACCGCACTGGGCAGGATCAGGGCCCAGCGGCTGCCGACAAGACCGAGCTTGTCAACGATGATGTAAGTCGGGATCGTACCGCCCTGGAAGTACATCGTGAAGACGATCATCAGGGTGAAGAACTTGATGAACATCGGTCCCTTTCTGGAAAGGACGTATGCCGAGATTATCGTGAGCACCAGATTGAGGGATGTTCCCACTATGACAACGAAAAGGGTGTTCATGTAACCTGTCAGGATGCTCTTATCCTGGAACACCATCTGATAGCTGTAAAGCGTCGGCTTGATGGGATGCCAGTAGATTCCCGAGTGCTTCATTACCTCAAACGGGTCTGAGAACGATGCGAATACGATGCTCATCAGGGGGATGATGACCGCAAGGGACAAAAGCAGTGTCACTACGACAACCACTGCGTGGAAAACCTGTTCGCCTGCCGTGTATTTGACTTTCATTTCAGCATTCCTCCCAATTACCAGAGTCCGGATCCGGTCAGTTTGTTCGAAATCTTATTGGTGGTCCACACCAGTATGAAACTGACTATCGAGTTGAACATTCCGACCGCCGCGGCGTAGGAATAGTTGAGGTTCAGAAGACCCTCACGGTATACATATGAGTTGATTACGTCGGCAACCTCATAGGTCATCGGATTGTACATCAGGATGATCTTCTCATAGCCGACGTTGAACATCTTTCCGACCTGAAGGATGAGCATGATTATGATCGTCGGAAGGAGGCACGGAAGCGTGATCGACCATAGCTGGCGGAGCTTTCCGGCACCGTCTATGCGGGCAGCTTCATAGAGCTGTGAGTCAATGCCGAGCAGAGCTGCAAGGTAAACGATCGAGTTCCATCCGATGTTCTGCCAGATACCTGAGATGATGTACAGGGGCAGGAAGTACTTCGGTTCGTTGAGCATCGTCACTGGCTTGAAGCCGAACTTTGCCAGGAACATCGTAATGGCTCCGTCCCTTGCGGTTAAATCCATCAGGATCGAGGTGACAACGACGATTGAAACGAAGTGAGGGATGTACGTGATCGTCTGAACAACCTTTGAATACTTCCTTGACCTGAGTTCGCTGATGAAGATCGCCAGGATTATCGGACAGGGGAAACTGAAGAGGAGGTTCGTCACCGATATCCTGATCGTATTGGTCAGCGTCCGCTGGAAATAATAGTCGTTGATGAAGTTCCTGAAGTGCTCAAGGCCCACGAACGGGGATTTGAAGAAGCCGAGCCTCGGCTTGTAGTTTTCAAAAGCGATAATGAGACCGAACATCGAACCATACTGGAAAACGATGTAGTAAATGAGGACGGGTATGAAGAGGAAGTAGAGAGTCTTATACTTTGACCAGTCCTTTTTCAGCTTAAGCCCGAGCGGGATGTCCAGTGAAGGATCAACTGCCAGCTGGGTATTCTTACTTTTCTTTTTCATGAGGCACCAACCTTTTGTACTTCCAGTATGCAGCACGTCCATCAAACGCAAAATTGACAAAAACCATACTCAAAGTGTCAATTTTTTACTGTCCTTTCACACGCTTTTCATCATTAATTCCGGGATAATTAATTGAATAATAAGTAAATCATGTTTTTACTCCACGAAAAAACTCTAAGAGGAAAATCTGACAGAAAAACTTAACAGGTGTTTTTCCGCGTTTCAGGTGCGATAATCTGCTCATGTACTCAAATCCAGTCATTCCGGGCTTTGCTCCCGATCCTTCGGTAACCTTCCATGGCGGCAAATACTACCTTGTGACCTCCACCTTCGAATACTTTCCCGGTGTGAGTCTCTGGTCTTCAAAAGACCTTGTGAACTGGCTTCCGATGGGAGGGATACTGAGGGATGAGTGTCAGCTGGACCTTAAAAAAGCACAGTCAAGCTCAGGACTGTATGCGGCTGGCATAAGGGTAAACGGAAAAGGCCGGTTCTACATGGTAACCACAAACAAGTACACCCATGAGAACTTCATCTGCCATACCGATGACATTAACGGTGAGTGGTCTGATCCCTGCTTCATAGCTAAGGACGGCATCGATCCCTCCCTCCTATTCTTACCCGACGGAAAGTGCTTCTACACATCAAACGGAAGCGTTGACGGAGTAAGGTGCATAAAGGGAGCGTTCATCAACCCTGACACGGGAGAGCTTCTTGAAGACTTTCACAATCTAACGACCGGATGCGGGGGAGCTGCCCCCGAAGGGCCGCACATCTACTTTGAAAACGGGTATTACTACCTGATGCTTGCCGAAGGCGGTACCGGGTACGGCCACCATGAAGTGATCTTACGATCGGAAAACATTTACGGTCCATATGAACAAAACCCTTCAAACCCGATCCTTTCCCATGTATCGAGAAAGGGTCATCCGATACAGGCTGTGGGACATGCGGACCTCATAAAGACTCCGGACGGCCAGTGGTATGCAGTGTTCCTTGCCATCAGGACGAAGCCGCGTCCCCTGCTGCACCATCTCGGACGTGAAACATTCCTGGAAAAAGTAACCTGGAAGGATGGCTGGCCCTATATCGGACATGCGGAGCTTTTCCACGAGGATGGTCCTCAGCAGATTCCTCTCAATGATTACTCATTTCCCTTTTCCAAGCCGCTTGAAGACTTCCCGTATCTCAAGGTACGGGTTTCTAAAAGTGAATGCTACATTCAGGACGTGAATGCAAAGACACTTACCCTTATCGGGGAGGAAAGCATAAACACGCCGCTCGGACACCCGACGATGCTCTGTTTCCGCCAGAGAGGATTTCATGAATCCATGGAAGTCACATTAAGGACCTCAGACCTGGAAGGGCGTGCCGGCATCGCCTCCTGGGTAAGTGATGACTACCACTACCGTCTTGAAGCATCAATTGAGGGAAAAGAGGCAAGAATCGCACTTATAAGACATATTCATGACTTCGAGGCAGTGACTGAGGCCATCAGACTTCCTCTTTCCGATACGCTTACCCTTTCAATCACAAGTGATGATGAAAACTATCATTTTCATGCGGACGGAAAGTATGTCGGAAAAGCGACGGTGTACGGTCTTGCTTCGGAAGGCATGATGCACAATGCCTTCACGGGAGCCCTTTTTGCCATCTACGCTGAAAACGGAAAGGCAGTTTTCCTTGATGGTATTTCAATGAAACACAGAACGGATGGAGATATAAAATGATGAAGAAGACAGCAGTCGTGACAGGATCAAGCAGGGGCATCGGCCTTGCGATAGCCCGCCAGCTGGGGCTTGACGGCTTTAACGTGGTGATGGTTGCCACGGGAAGCAGGGAAAAGAACATTGACGCAATTGAGAAACTGGAAAAGGAAGGAATAACGGTCGGCTATGTGCAGGCCAATGTGGCGGACCACGATGACAGGCTGAGGATAGTATCCGAAGCAGTGAAGCTCTTCGGAAGGATAGACGTGCTTGTCAACAACGCAGGGGTTGCACCCCTGGTCAGGACAGACCTTCTTGAGATGACTGAAGAGTCCTTTGACAGGGTCATGGGCATAAACACGAAGGGGAACATGTTCCTCACCCAGGCGGTTGCCCGCCAGATGATAACGCAGGAACCGATTGATAAAAGAAAGGGTGTCATAGTGAACATCTCATCGTGCTCATCGGTTGTTTCATCTGTAAGCAGGGGTGAATACTGTGTTTCCAAAGCAGGGATTTCGATGCTGACAACCCTCTTTGCCGACCGTCTTGCCTCCGAGGGCATCCTTGTACACGAGGTACGTCCGGGTGTCATCGCCACCGACATGACAGCTGCGGTCCAGGCAAAGTATGATGCGCTCATAAAAGACGGTCTCTTCCCGATCGCACGCTGGGGAACACCCGAGGATGTGGCGGGAGCCGTAAGCGCACTGGTTTCGGACAAATTCCTCTACACTACCGGGAACTACATCGATGTTGATGGCGGTTTCCACATAAAGAGACTGTAAAATCATGAAAGCTGAGCTTATCAAAGTAAACACATGCATCGTCGGGACGGGTGCAGCAGGTTACAATGCGGCATGTCTTTTAAAGAAGGCAGGAGCAGATGACATTCTCCTCATCAGTGAAAACAGGGTGGGAGGAACCAGCCGCAATACGGGAAGTGACAAGCAGACGTATTATAAACTCACACTCGGAGGGGAAGTACCGGACAGTGTGCGTGAAATGGCAGAAACCCTGTTTGAAGGAAAGGCAGTGGACGGCGACATCGCACTCTGCGAGGCTGCCCTCAGCGCACCATCATTCCTGCGTCTTGCGGCACTTGGCATCCCATTTCCCGTAAACAGATACGGAGAGTATGTGGGCTATAAGACCGATCATGACCCGAGATGCAGGGCAACATCCATCGGACCGTACACATCCCGTGAAATGACCCGTGCTCTGGAAAATGAAGCAAAAATGCTGAATGTTCCCTTCCGCGACCATCTCCAGGTCATAAAGATCCTTTCGGACGGTAAGAGGTGCTACGGCCTTGTCTGTCTGAACACGGATGAAAAAGACCTTAAAAAAGCATTTACCGTCATTCAGGCAGAAAACGTCATCTATGCCACGGGAGGTCCTGCCGGGATCTATAAAAACAGCGTATACCCGGAAAGTCAGTACGGCGCATCAGGCCTTGCTTTTGAAGCAGGCGTCAGGGGCAGAAACCTCACCGAGTGGCAGTTCGGACTTGCTTCAGTGCGTCCGAGATGGAATGTCTCGGGCACATACATGCAGTCCCTGCCGAGATTTTTCTCATCGAACCCTGACGGAAGTGATGAACGTGAATTCCTTTCCGACTTCTTCTCCGATACGGGCGACATGCTTTCAAAAGTATTCCTTAAGGGTTATCAGTGGCCATTTGATGTCAGAAAGGTGGACGGCGGAAGTTCGATCATAGACATACTGGTTTACATTGAAACGTGTAAGGGCAGGAATGTATACCTTGACTTCACGAAGGATCCTGCGGACGGTGACTTTGAGTTTTCATCACTCTCTGATGAAGCATTCTCATACCTTGAGAAAGCCCATGCACTCGTGAAAAAGCCCATCGAACGCCTCAGGATAATGAATTCTCCCGCAATTGACTTCTACCGTGACAAAGGTGTCGACCTTGAAAGTGAACCATTACAGATAGCACTCTCAGCCCAGCACTGCAACGGAGGGCTCGACATCAACTGCTGGTGGGAAACTAACCTGGAGCACTTCTTTGCATGCGGCGAAGTGGCGGGAAGCCATGGAGTGTACCGTCCCGGAGGATCTGCACTCAATGCGGGTCAGGCAGGATCTGCCAGGGCCGCAAGGTACATTTCAGCAAGGAACACAGCCTTCACCCAGGACGATGATGCATTCACGGCAATCGCGGAAAGAGCACTTAATGAAGTATCACGGATTGCAGGAAACGCATTGAAGGACAGTGACACAGTGAAAGCCCTCAGGGATGAAGTTACCTCAGCAATGAGTGACTGCGGAGGTGCGATAAGAAACAGCGATGCGATAAGGAAGCTCATCGGAAAAACGGATCAGCTTCTTGAACACTTCGAAGAGGAAGTAAAGTGCAGTGACATATCATCGCTCAGGCACGTCTTCCGGCTCCGTGACACACTGATCACGCAGAAGTGCATTCTTGAGAGCATGGCTGACTATGCCGCTGAAAAGGGAAAGAGCCGCGGAAGCGCTCTATGCACCGATATGGAAGGCGTAAAACCCTACCCGTCACTGCCCGACACATTCACCTTCTCCCCT